>JBGVKA010000104.1:0-3226 GCA_045129715.1 Eubacteriales bacterium
GGGTAGAATTAAGAACGTGGCTCTTTATTCCACCGTTCTTACCGAGGAAGAGATCAAGGCAAACTATCAGAGCGGAATTGATGAAAAACGCGACGGTATTATGCTCTGCTACGATCTTACCTCGACCGAAACCTCAGGGGAAACCAAGAGCGGTTACATAAGCGATATATCCGGAAACGGCTATAATACTACTCCTCTCTTCCACGAAAGAGGTGAGGAGCTTGATAAGGATGACTTTGATTATTCCTTTGCGATCCTTGGCGATACTCAGTTTTTGGTCGATTGGGATCTTAAAAACGGAACGAGCTACAGTGCCGATATCTACAACTGGATAGTTGCTAATAAGGATGCTAAGAAGATTGCAAGAGTTCTCGGCGTTGGCGATATCGTTGAGTCGGGAAGACTTGATGCGGAGATTACCGATGTAGCTGCAAGAGAATTCGCCGTTCAGCAGTGGGAATACGCGGTATCTCAGTATGCAAAGCTTGAGGCGGCAGGTATCCCGTATACTATCACATGGGGCTACAACCACGACGGCTATTACGGTGAGGAATTCACCACGTATTTCGGAAACAGCACGAACTTTACGAATTCCGATATAGGATATTATTTCAGTGACGAAGCCTCCGCAGACTATAACAAACGCCTCGCAAATTATTACCAGAGGTTTGAGGTTGAAGCAAAGGGAGAGGGTGACACGACCGTAAAGATACAGTACCTCGTTATGTGTATCGAGTACCGCCCGAGTAATGCCGTTCTCAGCTGGGCAGATGCGGTTATTAAGGCAAACCCCGACGCAAGAGTTATAATCAGTACACACTATTTCCTTAACCAGTACGGTGAAATATCGCAGGAATATTCCGAGCTTCAGCCTAAGTGGGACGTTCTTGCAAACGAGAATAAGAACGTAGAAATGATCGTCTGCGGTCACGTTGCAAGACAGAATAATATTGTTAAAGCATACACAGTTGCAAAATCCGGTCAGACCGTTGCACAGTTCCTTATCGACCCTCAGCAGATGGATAGATTCTACGGCTACGACGATACGGGTGTCGTTGCAATGTTCTATTTCTCTAACGGCGGAAACGACGTAAGAGTTGAGTTCATATCCACGTCGAGAACCGCTCGCGCGCAGGCGGAGGATCCCACCGCCGCCGACGTTCTTTACGGTGTGGCAAACGAGTTTACCTACCGCATAAACGAGCTTCCGAAGAGCGAAAGCACCGAATACGGAGTAATTCCCGAGGAGTACGCCTCCGAAGAGAGCTATCCCTTCGTTATCTTCGACAGCAATAAGAATTTCGTTGGCGCGGCAGCGTTTCTTAACGGAAACAAGGACGATAACTACAGTGCTATGGGCAAGGCTAAGACCTATCTTAAGGTCAACGTATGGGATGCCGAAAAGAAGACCTACGGCGAAGATGCAGTTTCCGTGATCATTCTTATGCGCCGTGACGTTGTGATGGACGGTATAGAGGATTACTACAACCAGGCACAGTCACAAGGTCTTATCACTATCGATCTTTCGGGGCATAAGCTTACCGCCCCCGCCGATAAGAATATCTTTAACCTCAGCCACAAGCAGTACACGGAATCGGGTGATGCTTACGTATTCCCCACGTATCTTACCGTTAAAAACGGTGATATTGAAATTATCAACAAGAGCGTGATTTCGTTCTCCACAAATTCAACGGGAAACGGAAAGGCTTACGAGTGCAAGTTTGAAGGTGTTAACTTCTCCGTTCTCGGAAGTGCGACTACTATCGTAGCGGCAGGTACGGGAACTGACTTTGAGTTCGATCCTAAGGTTGAATTCAGCGATTGTAATTTTGATCTTAGCACTGCGACGTCTACCGTTTCTCTTTTCCACCTTGGAAACTCTGAGGTGAGCGTGCATTATACGGTAAGAGGTGGAGTTATCACTACGGATAAGGCTAATTACGATATATCAACTGCTGCCAAATCGGGAAGCAGAGGAGACGTGATCTTCGAAGCATCCGAGAGCACTAATGCTTATACTAAGTTGATTCTTCCTAACGGCATCAGCGTTAGCACGGATAAATTCAACGGCGGCAGCTACTACTTCAAAAAGAAGAGCACAGAAAACGATACCGTGACCTACGCTCTCTATACGAAGCTTGGCAATTACGGAGAAGCCTCGGCAGATGATATTGCCGCTTACACTTTCCTTATCTTTGACAACAACAATAAGCTCGTTAAGAAGTCAAATATCTTCTACGGAAATGCTTCGTCATCGAGCGCCATTAATCTGGCTAAGGATTTTTTGAAAACGAACAGATGGGTAGAGCAGGCGGACGGAAGCTTTAGTTACGAGGGAAAAGAAGAGGGAAGTGCAGCTATTACATGCACGATCGTTCTTACTCGCGACTATACGATGGCATCGGACGAAACCTATAGCAACCTTGCTCAGATACAGGGCGTGTTAACTATTGATCTTTTGGGTCATACCTTATCGGCATATGAATCGAAAAACATCTTCCCGACCTCTCTTAAACAATGGAAGGATTCCGGTGATGCTTCGATATTCCCCTCGGAAATAAGAATTATAAACGGTAGCGTGAACGTTTATAACAGTCCTATGATCAAGTTTAGCTTTAACTCTAACGGTCCCGGTAAGGAATTCAACTTCACGTTCGAAAACGTTAAGATATACGCAAAGGGAACTGCCGCAAATCCCATCGTAGAGAACGGCTCTGCAAACGATTTGACCTACGTTACCGGTATAAAGCTTATTGATTGCACCTTCGATATAACCGGCACGAAGGCAGAGAGTGTAAATCTCTTTAACCTTGGAAACAAGAGCTCGAACACCAACGTAACCGTGATCGGCGGAAGCATCATCGTAGGAAATAAAGCCTTCGCCGTATCGACTCGGGCATCTGGTAACGGTGCACTTGCATTCGAGAAGAACGTAAGCGGCGTTTATACCTCCGTTTGCGTTGCAAAGGGTGCCGCGGTACCGAATTCCGAAGCCTTCTCAAGTGCGCTCTGCTTCGTTAAGACCGCTGAGAGCAACGAGACTACGGTTTATACTCTCATTGATTCCGGTGCGAAAAATTACGTGCCCAAAATGAGCATCACTCTTGAGACTCAGCTCAAGATAAACGTTTATATCCCTGCAGAAAGTACACTTAAGTTTATTTTTGACGGTGTAACCTATGAAAAGGCAGACGTCAAGAACGTTGGCGGTGTTGATTATTACGTA
>JBGVKA010000105.1:0-2649 GCA_045129715.1 Eubacteriales bacterium
AGGTGGTTCTTGATTACGATTCCTTGACCGTCACTCGCGGAAACGAGGTACATGAGCTTCCGCAAAAGGAGTTTATGCTTCTTTACAAGCTTCTTTCGTATCCCGGAAAGATATTCACGAGAATTCAGCTGATGGATGATATCTGGGGGACTGAGAGCGATACGGGATGGGAAACGGTCACCGTTCATATAGCAAGACTCAGAAAGAAGTTTGATTCTTATCCCGAGTTTTCGATAGAGTCCGTAAGAGGCTTGGGATATAAGGCGGTGAAGAGAATATGAAGAAACACGCGTATATAAAGACCGAGAAAAACAGACGACGCTTTTCGTTGACGAAGGCGTTTGCGCTTATAGTTTTCATAGTCCTGATAGCCGCCGTCCTTTTCGGAGCACTCGCGATCTCCGTGCTTACGTGGGCGGGGGTAATAAGCGGATTCAGTGATCAGCTTTCGCTCGGAACCGTTCTCGTTTGCGTTTTGGACTTCAGTATCGTATCGGGCGCGGCAATATCACTCGTGATAGCGCTCGTTCCTCTTCAGCCCGTTAACGAGCTTATAGATCATATGAACAAGCTTGCGGGCGGTGATTTTAAGGCTCGCCTCAATTACACCTCGTCGATCGGAAACCATAAGGTTTTCGCAGAGATAAAGGACAGTCTCAATAAGCTTGCCGAGGAGCTTGAAAATACCGAAATTTTAAAAAGCGATTTCATTAATAACTTTTCTCACGAATTTAAAACTCCTATCGTTTCGATAGCGGGGCTTGCTAAGCTTTTGAACGACGGAAAGCTTTCCGAGGAGGAAAGAGAGAGATATTTGACGGCTATCGAGGAGGAGTCTAAAAGGCTTTCCACGATGGCAACGAAGGTCCTTAATTTAACTAAGGTAGAAAACCAATCGATACTTACGGAAATAAGTCGATTTAATTTGTCCGAGCAGATCCGCTCTTGCATACTGCTTCTTGATGATAAGTGGACGAAAAAGAACATTGAGCTTGAGATAGATTTCGATGAATACGATATATCGGCAAATTACGAGCTTTTGAAGGAGGTTTGGATAAATCTCGTAGATAACGCGGTCAAATTTACCGATTTCGGAGGAACTGTGTCTCTCGTGATAAAGGAAGATGCAGATTTCTATACGGTATCGGTAGGAAACAGTGCACCGCCGATCCCCGAGGAGCATAGAACCAAGATATTCTCAAAGTTCTATCAGGCGGATTCCTCCAACACGTCGGGCGGAAACGGAATCGGTCTTGCCATAGTCAATAAGATAGTTACCTTGCATAACGGAAGCGTATCCGTGGGGTACGAGAACGGAATGGTAGTTTTCAGCGTAAGGCTTCCCAAGAAGCAAGGTTGATTTTTAAACAATTTTATTTAAGAGGTCATCTCAATTCACCTGAGATAGCCTCTTTTTCTATTTTTACGTAAGTTTATTTTCAGTTTATAATAGTTTTGTAAAATTATGTCGTTATACTGAGAGGTATGTCCTTTCAAGATTGCTTTTTTAGCGAACGGCTTAGGTTAAGGAGTTATTATGAGCAGAAAAACTATAGATGGAAAATGCTTTGCGGAAATGCTTCAGGGTGGCGCGGCAATGCTTTACGAGCACGCGGCCGAGGTAAACGATCTGAACGTTTTTCCCGTTCCGGACGGTGACACGGGAACGAATATGGCAAAAACGCTTGAGGGCGGATTGTCAGAGATCTCCTCGGAGGACAGTGCAAGCATAGGCGTTTTGTCCGATAAGTTTGCGCATGGAGTCCTTCTTGGCGCAAGAGGAAATTCGGGAGTTATTCTCTCTCAGATATTTGCAGGCATAAACCGCGAGCTTTCAAAATACGATAACGTAGACGCACGAAAGCTTGCCGAGGCATTCAGAAACGGAATCGAAAAATCGTACGCTGCGGTTCAGAATCCCACCGAGGGAACGATACTTACGGTATTCAGAGAAAGCACTGAATATGCGGCGTCGAAGATAAGCGCAGAGTCAAGTGTGGAGGATTTCTTCAAATTACATATAGAAAAGGCGAAGGTGTCTCTTGAAAATACGAAGGAGCTCCTTCCGACCTTAAAGGAAGCAGACGTCGTAGATTCCGGCGCGGCGGGATATCTCTACATAATTATGGGAATGTACGCCGTTTTGACCGGTGAGCTTGAAGCAAGCCTTCTCAAAAGCGCAAGCGTGAGCGAGCATAATAAGGTGAATATAGATCTTTTCACGAGAGATTCAAAGCTTGAATACGGATATTGCACAGAATTTCTGCTTCGCCTTATGAGTGACAGGACCGATCCCGACACCTTTGACGTAAAAAACGTTCTTGACGTTCTCGATGAGCTTAACGGCGAAAGCGTAGTTGCGTATAAGGAGGGAGACGTCGTCAAGGTGCACGTTCATACCTTCGATCCCGGCGCGGTCCTTTCAAGAATGCGCAGCTTTGGCGAATTTTTAACCGTAAAGATAGAAAATATGTCTTTAGATCACACAGGTGAGGTAAAGAAAAAGAGCACTCCTTCGAAGAAATATTCCGTTTTGACCGTTGCTGCGGGTGAGGGTCTTTGCTCTCTCTTCAAAGAGCTCGGTGCTGATGAAATAGTTATGGGCGGTCAAACGTCAAACCCTTCTATAGAGGAGTTTATAAGCGCGTT
>JBGVKA010000106.1:0-10855 GCA_045129715.1 Eubacteriales bacterium
GCAAACTTCACTTCGGCGATAGCCGAAACTTCACTGCTTGCAACTTCACTCGCCGCAGGCGAACTTAGTTGTTGAAAGTGCGTGTGAGACACACGACACTTTCAATGTGGGTGGGGACTCCAAAAGGTCTCAAAATGGTCGAAAAACGGGGTAACGACAAAAGGTATATTTTATTTTTGTTTGTCTTTAATTATTTTCTTGAGCCATTGAATTAATGTGCATACAAGTCCAAAGACAACAACAGGAACAATAATACCGAGCAAAACAATTAAATCAAAATCAATGTTTGGCGAGTCCAATTCAACGCCAAACGCACTGACAACAAGAGCACCTATGCCAAAGCATATTAAGGTCAATACGATTTCTAGCAGTCCTTCGAAAAATGCTTCTTTAAATTTCTTTTTATCTTTTTTCATTTGCGTCTCCTTTCGAGACAAACCACGCTTTCAACGTGGGTCGTGACTCCAAAAGGTATATTTTTGTATCAAAGCGGGGGTTGTAAAGCCAAAAGGTATATTTTAGGGCAAAATCATTTGCTATTCAATTTGCTTTCTATTTCAAAAATGCATTTTTCAAGATCAAAGCCTTCTGTCACTAAATCCGAAAACAGCGCATCGATTGCCGACAAATGCTCTGAAAGTGCCGCTTGGTTATGTGAGATTAAAATATCCAAATCATAAGATTTATGATCTATTTTGATTTGTCGAAAATCTGTTTTATCGATGATGATTTTGCGATAACCGGACGTAATAGACTGTATAATTTGCAAATAATGCTCTGCAATATCGCTAATTGCTTCTTCAATTGAACCATCGCGTTCAGACAAAACCTTATCTAATTCTTGATTAAATTTTTCTTCAAAATCCTTGCTAAAAAGCAATTCGAAAAGATTAGCCACTTATCTCTTTCCTTCCTTCGATATGTTATACCGTACTGCTGTAAAACGAACTTTCGAGTTTCGCTCAAAAATCACATTTGTCCCACCGCAAAATTGGGCGTTTTTTGTTTTGAACACAAGCTCGAAAGGAAACATATATTCCGTTAAAGGATATATGTTGCTCTCGCGCCGAGGGCGTGACACGATACGTCGAAAGCGTGCCCCGTTCTCGCCTTGTGGCGAGAACTCTAAAATCGCGAAGTCAATCTATACTTACGTGCAAGCACGACGGCTATATTGACATCGGATTTTCTCTGTTTGTCTTACTCGCGAGTAAGACAAACCACGCTTTCAACGTGCCCTGTCAAAGGAAACATATCAAAAGCCTTTACCTCATCCGTGCTATATCCAAACGCTCTAAAGCGTTTTACGTCTCTTGCAAGTGTTGTAGGATTACAGGAGATATATACTATTCTCTTGGGCGCGAGAGCTGATACGTACTCTACGAGCTTTTCGTCGCAGCCTGCTCTTGGGGGGTCGAGGATTATCACGTCGGGATTGATCTTTTTGCCCATTTCTTTTTCTGCGTTTTGGAGCATAGCCTCGGTGTTCTTTGCATCACCCGTGTAAAAGTATGCGTTTTCCTTACCGCAGAGCTTTGCGTTATATCTTGCGCATTCAACTGCGGAATCTATGATTTCGATTCCTATAAGCTCTCCGGCATCCTCTGCCATGGAAAGTCCTATCGATCCTGCTCCGCAGTAGAGGTCAAGAAGCGTGTCGTTCTTTTCAAGCTTTGCAAGGCGTCTTGCCTCCTCGTATATAAGCGTTGCGGTTCCGTGGTTTACCTGATAAAACGAGGGCGCGGTTATCTTGAGTCTTGCGCCTGCTAATGTGTCGATTATGTAATCGTTGCCGAAAACGGTCTTGTATTCGTCACCGAGGATAACGTTCGTATCCTCTTCGTTAACGTTGAGAAGCAATCCGCATACGTTTTCAAAGCTTTCGGTGAGCGTGCTTTTAAGCTCGTCGGCATAGGGAAGCGTGCTTCCGTTTATAACGATAGTTACGAGAACCTCGCCCGACTCCTCCGAGCGTCTTAAATAAACGTGCCTGAGAAGTCCCTGACCGCTCGTCTCGTCGTAGACCGAGAGGTCGTGCTTTTTGAAGAACGCGCGGAGGACCTCAAGTATCTCCGAGAATATAGCGGGCGAAATAGGGCAGTCCGCCGCCTCGCAAACGGTGTGCGTTTTCGGAGCGTAAAAGCCTATAACGTACTCTCCGTTTTTATCTCTTGCAATAGGATACTGAGCCTTGTTTCTGTATTCGTGCTCGCGAGGAGAGGGAACCGTCGGTGCTACCTTAACGTCGGAAAGACCTTCCTTGAGGAAGGCGGAGCGCACGATATTTTCCTTTATTTTGAGCTCCTCGGCGTACTTGATGCACTTATATGCACACGAACGGCATTTCGTATTCTTGCAACGCTCCTCGCCGCGTATCTCGGAAAGCTTTATCATTTTTTCAATTTTGCCAATATAGTATGAGGATGCGGATTTTATGATCTTCACCTCGGCAACGTCACCGGTCACGGCGCCGGATACGAACACGACCGCACCGTTCACCTTTCCAACGCCAAATCCGAGATTGGTCAAGTCCTCTATATTCAGGGTTATTACGTCATTTTTCTTTAAAACCGCTTTAGCTTTCAATTTATTCTCCCTTTTAAGACCAAAGGTCTTCCTTAAATAAAGCTGTCCTTAAACTGATTTCTGTATTCCTTCGGTGTCATACCGAGCTGAGCCTTGAAGCTCTTAGTAAAGTATGATGCATCGGTAAAGCCTGTCTCGTCTGCAATATCCGCGATGGATTTATCCGTGTATCTGAGCATACTGAGTGCGTATTTCATACGGTACTGTATAACGTACTGATGCAGGGTTATGCCCTTCTTGTCCTTGAGCATCTTACTGATGTAGAAGGGATGATATCCGAATATTGCTCCGAGCTCGGTGTTGGATATTTCGTCATGGATGTTGTCGCGGATGTATCCGTCGAGATTTTCTACCATCGAGGAGGGAAGAGCACATTCGTCCGAATGCTCCGCTATCTTGAGAAGAATGAGCTTGAGCATTGCCGAAAGCTCCGCAAGATAGAAGCCCTCGGCGGAGGTGAAAATGTTGCTCATTCTGATAAACGTATCACGTTCCGCCTCAACGTCGGAGAGGAGTATTACGCTTCGGAATGCATCAAATTCCGATGCCGAGTGGCAAAGCTCACTTTTATATTCCGCTTCAAGAGAAGGTGTCGGGCATTCGGCACCGTATTCGTCGGTGAAATCAAACGCTGTCACGACCGCCCTCATATACTTGCTTTTCAGCTGGTAAGCCGTTCCTGCGGGGATGTAGAGCAGATTTCCGGGAGAAAGTCTCTCTTTTTTCTTGCCGCCTATAGAGTAGGTGAGCTCTCCCGAAATGAGATATATCATTTTCGAGTCGTAGGATACGCAGAGCTCGGTTCTGTCGAGCTTCTCGTAAGTGGCTACCGAGTGAATACGGGGGTTAAGCTTCTCTAAATTCATTTTGACCTCGTGAAAAGTATATTTTGACAGTCGCGCATATGTGCATGAGCGCGATAAGTCGCGTTAAAATTATATATTTTATTTTAACACCATACGCGCGAAAAATCAAGAGAAAAATTTTTAAATGATTTTGGCGCGTGACAGTGCGCGCGAAAATAAAAAGCGGCAGACTAAAATCGAAAGCGAGGAACCGTGAACGGTTGCCTCGCTTTCGTGCTATTATTTCAGGAGAATCTCCTTGTTCGTTCCGTAGAAAACGTCGTCTCTTCTTGATATAAATTTGCAGAATTCCTCGAATTTGTCCCAGGTATCGTTTATATCAAACTCATACGCATGCCCCCAGATGTAAAATACACCCTCTGTCTCGGGCTTGAAGAACTCCTCGCAAAGACGGTAGTTTTCATCGAAGTTCAAATGGAATGCGGTAGGGTTGAATCGGTATAGGTTTTCTTGCTTTGCAAAGCTATAGTTGAGCGCTATGGTGCGCGAGTACCTGACACCCGTGTGAAGCTTTATCACCTCTGCGACACGGTCATCGTTATTAACGCCGCCGCTGGGGTACGCCATTCCTACGACCTCGTATCCAACGAGCCTTGAGAGATTCTTTCTATCCTGCTCTACCTCGTAAATTATTTTTTCGCTATCAAGCTCGGTGAGGCGCGGATGAGTAAGCGTGTGCACCGCAACCTCGTGGTTTTTATAGACTTCGGCAACTACGTCAGCGGTGAGCTTTTTGTGGGATATTTCTTTACCCTCGCGGATGAGGTATCCGTCCTTGCCGAGACACTCGGAGTTTATATTAAAGGTTGCCTTAAGACCGTATTTATCAAGAATTTCAATAAGACGCACGTCTTGGGTAACTCCGTCATCGTAGCTGAAGGTTATTGCTTTTTTCTTTCCGTAAAACATGAATGTTGTCCTCTCTTTTCGTAGTCGGATTGTAGCGTGAATCTCGCTATAATATTTTTGTGTGTAAACGGAACGACAATGTCAAACTGCTTGTTTTATGAGCGATCTTGTAACGTATAGTTTGCATATTTAGGCGATTTGCGGTGTCAGTGGAGCTGAACCGGGTGTTCTTGTCTGCGCTTTTTAGCGTGAGTTCGTATTTGTTCTCTTTGATCAGCTCTCTTATTATTTGATTATACCACAAAGACAAGGATTGTCAAGAGTGCAAATATCATAAAACTCGCCAAGGTTTTGGACCTTGGCGAGCGTGCGTTATTTTGCGATTGTATCGTATTCTGTTATTATCATCATATTTTCGTCAACGAAATATGCGACTAAAAGATACATAGCGGGTTCGTTTTTTGGGAGCAGACCGTTTATCTGTGACGTGTTATATTCGTAAAAAACAAAATATTCAGCACCCTGATACGCCTGAGCGTTCGGGCAGAGTGCGAGAAGCTCTTGCGCTTTATCCGCTGTAAGCCACATTGAGTCGCGCTTTATCTCGGCTTCAAATTCCGAGACCGCACCGTCACTGAAATATATTTCAGCCTCGTAGTATAAGTACGTTTCGTCGGCATCACCGCAATAGTCATCGATGCTTTTGATTGTAATTCCGTCGTAATCATCGGGGATATCTATCCCGAGAAAATATTCCGCATCCTCGATGGGCGTGTATTCTCCTACTCCTATAGCGGAGATGGATATGACGGCTATGAGGAACAGAGATAATATTCCGCAGACGATCGCCTTCACACCGCCGAGCCCCTTTTTGAGTGAGATCGTACCGAGCATCACCGAGGTTGCCGAAATAAGTGCGAGGAGTCCCGCTAAGGTTAGTGATACGACCGTCGGTGAGGACATAAAGATTGCAAAGTATAAGGGAAATGCAAAGATAAGGATGGCTGACATTACAAAGAACGCCCGTGTGAATGCCAAGAGAGTCGGGTGCGCCGTGCGAGAGGCATCGTTTTTGCCCGACACGGAATAGAGCAAAGACGCTCCGTCAACGGTGCTTCGCTTGAAGCTGTAGACAGTATTTCCCGAGCATATGGTCAGAATATCCTTCGTTATAATTACGTTTTTTATTCTTTCGTAAAGGACCGTTTTGACCTCGTAAAGAGCTCCGCCCATTCTTTTCTCGAGCACGAATCTGTCACCGAAGACCAGAAGCGTGTAATCCGTTTTTATTCGCTCGGAGCGAGTGGCACGGCAGTCCTTGAGGGAGCTGAGGGGCAAAAATGCGCTCACGAGCATTGCCATAAACGTTACGGCTAAGAAAATGCCGTTATCGAATCTCGGCTTCGGCAGAGTCAGAATGACAACTGCGGATACGGCGAACAAAACGAAAAATATGGAGAAGATCGTAAAGGCGGGAGTGAAAATGCTCTTATCGATCCTTTTTACGTCCTCCGCGGAGTAGGTAAAGCTATACGATTCGTACGGCTTACCCGCATCCTCGTCAATATCCTCTGGGGGCGCATCGTCTTCAAGCAAGATCTCGTCGATCGAAACACCGAATATTTCTCGGAGCCTTATAAGATTGTCAAGCGTTGGCAAGGTTTGACCGGTCTCCCATAGACTGACGGTCTGACGGCTTACCAGGAGGCGCTTTCCGAGTGACTCCTGAGATAAACCCGCCTTTTTTCTGTAGTATTGAATCTTTTCGTTAACCTTCATATAAATTACCGTTCGTTATTTGAAAGATATGGAAGCGTCTATTTTAAATCCGCCGTTCGTGCCGGATGCATAGATCGTTATATTGCAATTACCGGAGGCAGAAAGACGGAAATATACCGACGTGATCGTATATTCACCGTACTTTATATTTTCGCTCGTGCGATATACGTCGTCACTCGCCTTGTAAACGAGCTTTGAGGGAGAAATGAGCCTCATTGCCTCGAGGAAGAACGCGAAATGCTCCTCGTAGCCATTACAAGCATCCTCAAGAGAGGTGTAAGTGTATTTCTTGTCCTTTGAGAAATCGTTGTGATTGCTTACCTTGATCTCGTAGTCGTTCATATATTTGTCGTAGGTAAAGCGCGTTCCTATTTCAACGCTTCCCGAGTTATTGTTCGTCATTGCGTTGTTGAGTTGTGCGTGTGCGATCTCTTCAGCGTTGAATATTCTGTTAAATGCGTCCTCGTCAATCGTGATCTTAGTTGCCTCGGATCTGTCAATAGAAACCTTTCCAAAACTTGTGATTCCTATCTCGTGGTAGTAATTAACGCTGTCAGCCGTGCGCACGAATTTGATACCGACACCGATAAGCTCACCTGCGCCCGAGG
Source organism: Eubacteriales bacterium (assembly GCA_045129715.1). GTDB lineage: Bacteria > Bacillota > Clostridia > Oscillospirales > CAG-272 > UBA1740. The sequence continues at coordinate 6,689 of JBGVKA010000106.1, forward strand.
AATAATTGAGCGTTACGGTGAGATAGGATATCTTTCCGCTTTCCGCAGTATAGCTTCCGTTATATCTGAACGTAACACTCGTGAGCGTTGCGCTGTCGTAGACGAAGAGCTCGGGATCAAGAGAATATAAGAACCCGAGTTTTTCATCAAAGACTGCCTTGCCCTTACCGTTTTCAGCTCCGATCTTAAGCCCGGAGCCTAAATCGTATTTTGCAAAATCCTTTTCAAAATATCCGTAAGTGAAGGAATGCTTGGTTCCGTCTTTTGTTACAGTTTCGCTAAAATAAAAATTATCGAGAGATTTGTTGCAAAATTCATTGGTATTTTCTGCGTCAAAATCAAGATCTCGCTCGGAGGGCGGAATGAGAGTCTGCGTTCCAAAGCCCGCTATCACGCTTGATACGTTGCATATTTCACCGTCTATCACGGCACTGTATTCGATCTTGATCTTCTCGGTGCCTCCGTTCTCGTTGCGGAAGAATGAGAGCTTGAGACCCGATACGGTAGTGTTATAGACCTGATCTCCGATCGGGATAGAGAGCTTTTTTAAGTCACCCGAGGTGTATATTGCTACGTAGTAGTAATTTTTATCACTGTAGTCGGCATCGTAAGAATAATCGTCAGCCGATACGGTGTTGAAGATAGTCTCAAAATAGTAGAGGAAGTAACAGAGTCCCGCGTTTTCGGTGTAGTAAAAATCTCCGTAGTTAAGCCCCGGCTCCTGCACGAAATATTTGTTTCCGTCGTAATAGAAGGAAAAATTCAAAAGCGATCCGTCGCTCTTGGTGACGGTGGTAGAGCTTGAATAGTTTTCGGTATCGAAGCTTTCGTTTTCAAACTCCACTACGGTGCTTGCCTTCGGAGAAACGACTACGGTGCTACCGAACTCGTAGAAGAAGTACTCGGAGTGCGTGGTGTATTTTCCGTACTCGGTATCGAGCGTAGTGGTGCAACAGATCGTAACGTCGGAGAGAACGCCGTTTTCGTAGCTGAGGTAAACCGTAACGTTACTGAGAGTTACGCCTGCCTCATTATCGGTGTAGGTTCCGTTATATTCGTAGGTCGCTTTTGCGTAGCCGTCGTATTCCTTGTGTCCCGTGCATTCGTATTTGCTGAAATCGAGCTGCACTACGTAGTAAAGCAGATCGGTGGCAAACGCCATACCGGCAAAATCCTCGTACAAGTATTCCGCGCTCTCAAGATCGTTTTCGAGGTAGAATCTTGCAATGTGACCGTCAAATTCATAGGTGGCTCTGCTTGAGTAAATATATTCTCCGTCAACGTAATACATTTCGTCCGTAATGAGCGTGTAGTTGAGCAGAGAAAGCTCCTTGGCGAGAGTCGTCATATATCCCTCGGGGATCTCCTTTTCCTCGTCGGGATCGTAATCGGGCTCCTCGTCGTCCCCGTTGTCACCGCCCTCGGTAAGCTCAAGAGAAACGTTGCCGAAGTCGTAGAACGTATATTCAAGGCTCGTATTCGCTAAAATAGATATGCAGTAAGAGAAGGTTACAGACGAAGCCTCGCCATCCTCGTAATTGACGGTTACCGTAACCGAGTCGATGTCCACACCGTCGACGGTTATACCGCAGTCGTAGAGGTATACGCTCATATACTCGCTTGAAAGCTCACCGTCAAGTACAAATCTGTCGGGATCCAGGGCGTAGAAGAATCCGATACTGCTAAGAGCGTAGGTCACGCCCGCGTTCTCCTCGGAATCAACTACGGGATCTTCGCCGTCCATAGCGTAAGAATATAAGCTTCCGTCAAAGCGGTATTCGGTAAAGGATACGTTGCCGTCGCCGATGCCGATCATCTCAAGCACCGCGTAGTTTTCAAGGCTATATCCGAGCATTTTCGTGATGCTTTCGGGAGCGGTGATCACCTCGCGCGGATTTTCGGGAACGACTATTCCGCCCCAGGCTATGAAATCGTATACTTCCGTCATTTCACCGAGCAATCCGAGGTCTACGGTAAATTCGATTTTCAAAATATTAGCATCCGAGAAACGGATACGCACGTTTTTAAACGTGTATTCCTCTTCGGCATCCTCTAAGTAATAAGTGATCGCTTCTGCGGTGTATTCACCGTTTTCTGCAACGGAGAATTCCTCGTAGAAGTCAACTAAAAACGAAAATTCCTCGAGTGCATCGGATGTGGTGTAGGATGAGTTATCTCCGCTCACGATGAGAACGGTGTCACCGTCAACGTACCATACGTCACAATAATCCTCACCGAAAAGCGTGTACGAATTTTCAAGCATAAGATTGTCGAAAACAAAGTAAGAGAGCCATTCGGCTTTGCTCATTTTCGGAGCAACGTATTCGATCTGCTCGATTTTGGAAAGCTGACAAACGCTGCAGATGAAACGCTCCTCACCCATTGCTTCGGGAGTGGGCTCGGTTATGATACCCGCGCTCTCCCAAGTGTGCTCGGTGCGAAGCTCGGTGTGAAGGCATCCGGTGACAGTGCACTTTTTCCAGTGCTCCTCGTCGTTGGTCTGCCATTCCTGAGAAATTATGTGTTCGTGGCTTTCGCTCTTGTTATATCCGCATACCGTACAGGTGTAAACGTAATAACCGTCAGATAAGGTCGGAGAACTCCATTCGTGGTTTAGAGTCTCTCCGTGTGAAGAACAGCCGTCTGTTATGCAGTTGTAATAGTGTCCGTTCTCTCTAGGAACGATCGCACCGTTATATATATGCTCGTGTGCTCTGTTGTCCTCTCGTCCGCAATACTCACAGACGAATAACTCGGTTTCTCCCGACAAAGACGTGCTTACGTAGGAATGCTCTGCAAAGCCGCTTTGAGCTGTACATTCAGGGTGCGTGCATACATAGTAATGCCCGTCTGTGTTATGAAGATAAGATGAAGAGAACTCGTGGTTATGGATCTCGGTATTCTCGTACTGACAAACGGTACATACTCTGTGAATCAAACCGTCCGAGCCGAGAGTCTCGTCGCCGTATGAGTGCTCGGTTTTCGTGCCGAAATAATTGCACCCGTCGAAAACGCATTTATACCAATGATGACTCTCATCCGCGGAATATTCCGTCGAGAGAGTGTGTTCGTGTGTGATCTTTTCGTACGAGCATACGGAGCACGTACGCTTTGTATTTCCGTTTCCTATCGATATCTCCTCGCCAAACGAATGCTCGGAGGTGGCGGTCCTGCTATTACATCCTTCACCGTTGCAGCTTTTCCAGTGGTGTGTCTCTGACGTCTGCCACTGTGACGAATAATCGTGGTTATGCTCTTTATCATCTCGGCATGAGGCGAGTGAAAAAACGATAAAAGCCAACAATAGAATGAGTATTAATCTTTTCATGGGTGAATCTCCTTTCGATGTGCCTTCATTATATCATCGAGGACTTGTAAAAAGCAAGCAAATAATACTTGATTGTGCTATCACGGTGCGAGAAGGAGGATGTCAAGTCGCGCTTGCAAAAGGATTTTTACCGAAAAAAACGAAAAAAGTGCCGCACCCGTGTAAAGTTTAGCTTAGGGATGCGGCACAAAAACATATTCAATATCACGGTGCTGCTGTGTATTATATATTAGGTATCATAAGGTGCTCCGGTGGGAGCGATGAAGATAAAAACGCTTTTTTGTGAGTCGATCGCACGTTATAAAGATCGTAATATCATTTAAAATATTCGTGGCAGTATTCGATAAGTCGATCGGAATATGCGAGCCTCAGATAAAAATTGCGGCTCAGCGAATGAGTGGAGTCGGGGAGATAGTAATAATCGTAATGAGCCCCCACCGTGTCGAATTTGTTTACTAAGACCTCTGCGTTTTTAGGATCAACGACCGTGTCCTTTCCTCCGTAAATGAAGAGCGAAGGAGGAGAGCTTTCGCTAACGTAGTGGACCGGAGAGATCTTGCTGAATATCTCCTCGGCGCGTCCGCTTTCAATGTCCTCATCGCTGATAAGAACTCCGGAGAGCATTCTCGCGAGTGTTATAGCTGTATCCTTTCCCCAGGTATCGATGCTGATATCCGAGGGCCCCGCCATGCTTGCGGCAAACTTGATTTCAAGCGGTGCGGTCACAGCTCTTGAATACGAATAAAGCATGGAAAGATGTGCGCCGGCGGAGTAACCCGAGGTTGCCGCCATTGTGAGATTAATGCCCATATTGCTGCAAATATCCTTTGCGGTTTCAA
>JBGVKA010000107.1:0-12034 GCA_045129715.1 Eubacteriales bacterium
GTCAAGGACATCCCAATGCACTCATCCCTCCAAAAAAACCCGAATGCTTTGAGGAAATGAAAGAATTGGCTAAAAAGCTTTCTGAAAACATACCGCAAGTACGAGTTGATTTTTATGAGGTTGACGGGAAAATTTATTTTGGAGAGCTTACGTTTTCTCACTTTGCCGGCATTGTACCCTTTGAGCCGGAAGAATGGGACTACACCTTTGGCGACTGGATCACACTCCCGAAAAACGTTTAATAGGTGAAAATATGAAAAAAATATTGTTCGCAATAGCCAATCTAAAAGGCGGCGGCGCAGAGCGCGTCGTATCGGTTTGGTCGAGCCAGCTCGCAGAGCAAGGGTATGAAGTTGCCGTATTCACATACTATACCGATGATAACGAATACGCCATTTCAAACAAGGTAAAACGTATTACTATTTCAAAAACGAAAGACGAAAATCTTTCTTTCAGTTATATCAAACGTTTTAAGCTTATACGACGTGCGGTAAAAGAATTTGCTCCGGATACGATAATCTCCTTCTTACCGCGAATGCAAATTTGGATGATGTTCGCAACGATTGGTTTAAAATGCGATATGATACAAACCGTGAGAATAAGCCCCTGGCATCACCGTTCCGGCAAAGGCGAAACATTCCTTTGGAAAAGATGCTTCAGAAAGGCTGACAAAATACTATTACAATCCAATGATCAAAAGCCTTTCTTCTCAAAAAAGGTACAGAAAAAATGCTTCGTCGTTCCAAACCCCTTGAATTCTCTTTACGTCGAAAATTCAATATCGGCATATTCCAGCAAAACTGTCAAATTTATAGCAAACGGTCGTCTTAGCGGTCAAAAAAACTACGCTTTGATGATCGATGCCTTTGCAAAATCCGCACAACAGAACCATGACATCACCCTTGATATTTTCGGTGCTGAAAACGACGTGACTTTCTCCGAGTTGCAGCTTCGAATTGACAACTACAATTTGAGCGATAGAATCAAGCTCCGCGGATGGACAAAAGACGTTTTAAAAGAGCTTACAATGCACGATGCATTTATTATGACATCCAATTTTGAAGGTATGCCAAATGCACTTGCTGAAGCTATGGCTGTCGGTCTACCTTGTATATCAACAGACTGTAAAACAGGCCCCGCTGATTTAATCGATGACAACAAGAATGGATTTCTTGTTGAAGTCGGAAACAAAGATGAGCTTTCGGATACAATTTCCAAAGTCGCTTCATTCGACGCGGAAACCGCAAAAAAGATAGGCGAAGCTGCACGACAAAAGATTTTATCTTTTTGCTCCGAAGAAAATTCTCTCAAAAAACTGATCGAGTTAATCGAAAAATAATTTAAACCGCAGAGAAAAAATTATAGAAGGATTTAAAACCAAATGATAAAACAAAGCGAAACAAAGCTTTTGCTCCATCGCGTATTTCTTTTAGGATATGTGTGTTTACTTTTAGGAATTGCTTTGCGTAACGTCTTCCACGTAAACATTCCCATTATTCTATTTCTTGCTCTTGTTGCAGGCCTTGCTTGCATTGGCGACGAGAGTGATATAATAGCATTATGCATTGCGATGATGCCACTTTCAAAAGCGTTTCAGTACAAATACGCTCTACTTGTATGTATTGCAATATACATAACAAAATTTGTAGTATTCCGTAGAATAAAAACATTCCACATAAATCTAGGCGTATTTGCAATCTTCATAATGATCGTTTGGGAATTACTGCACGCCGTAGACATTAATTTTTCATTTGTCGAATATTTCAGAAGCATTACAGAGCTGATTTTTATTATATTCTTGTTTGCGCTTGTAAAGATTGACAATTTAAAATTCGATTACATAGTCATGCTTCTCGCTATAACAACCGTTTTTATGGCTTTTCTCGTTTTGATAGTTCAAATGCAAACAACGGGAGCAACGTTGCAAACAGTCTTTAACAGCGGTTATTTCCGTTTGGGTCTTGCTAATGATAAAATCGAAAATTACGGTTTGAATTACAATTCAAATGAATTGGGTGCGATTTGCAATGCTGCAACATCCGCAATAATAGTAAAAATGCATAAAACCAAAGCGCATTGGTACGATCTTGCTTTAATTGCAACGTTGTTTTCATTTGGATTTTTCACGCTTTCAAGAACATTCATCTTTGCTTTCGCTTTTATCCTCATTTACACCATATTTGCTCGAAAGGAGTATGCATCAAAGAAGATTCAAAAAATCCTTCTTATCGCCTTTGGTGTTCTTTTGGTATATTCTACTTTAAAACTACTTGTTCCCGGTATTGTAGATAGTTTAATTGCAAGATTTATGGTTGAAGATATCACCAACGGTAGAGCATTCTTGTTAGGATTCTATAACGACCACATTTTCTCATCTTTTAAAAATTTCTTCTTTGGAGTAGGAATTCAAAACATACAAGAAAAAATTCAAGATATGTACAAAACAATAATCGAAGTGCCCCACAATGCATATCAGGAATTGATCGTAGTTTGGGGAATATTGGGATTGATTCTCTTCTGTACACTTATATTACACATCGTCAGATCATGGTACAACAAGGAAAATAAAAACTATATTGAACTCTTGCCTTTGCTTGTTTGGTTATTCGCTGCTCTCGCTGGACAGTTTGTAACATCCTCCACAAAGATAATCGAGTTAGCTTTAGTATATATATGTATGCTTTCTAAGACTCCAACCACAACAGAAAAGAAAGATAACCATTATGAAAAAAATAATCAGCTTTATTAAAAACCCATATCGTTTGTTTCTTGTTTTAGCTCAAAGAGGTTACTTCAAGGGCATGAGCGATAAAACGTATCTGAAACTGATGTTTCGCGCTCGCACTAAAAAAAAGTTGAATTTAAAAAGTCCTAAGACATATAACGAAAAACTTCAATGGCTAAAGCTTAACGACAGAAATCCTTTATATACCACTCTTGTTGACAAATATGAGTTTAAAAAATTTATATCTAAAAAAATCGGCGAAAAATATACAATTTCAACGCTTGGTGTATGGGATAATTTTGACGATATTGATTTCGACGCACTTCCAAACAGTTTTGTTTTAAAGTGCACACACGATTCCGGCGGTCTTGTTATCTGCAGAGATAAATCTACGCTTAACATTGAAAAGGCACGTGATAAGATCACTAAAAGTCTCAGAACTAATTACTTTTGGCATGCGAGGGAATGGCCATACAAAAACGTTAAACCGCGCATTATAGCAGAGGAATACATTTCACCTGTTTCAGATCATTCGTCAGACCAAAATTATAGTGAAAACTCATGCTTAAACATTCAAAGAAAGCACGGTTTACTTGATTATAAATTTATGTGTTTCGACGGACATGTTAAAGCGCTATTTCTTGACATTGGAGTCATCGGAAACGGCACAGACCATGCACACGAATACTATCGAAACGTGTATGACGAAAGCGGAAATCTACTATCGTGCAAAGAGACAAGAGATAACTATCCAACCAATATAGAACTGCCCGATAACCTTAACGAAATGGTTCAAATTGCCGAAAAGCTTTCTGCAGGAATACCACACGTTAGAGTTGACCTATATAATTTAGACGGCAAACAAATTAAAGTTGGAGAGTTAACATTCTACCACGGTGCCGGGCTCTCAAATACATTTATTCCTGAAAACTGGGACGAAATATTCGGCAGCTGGATAATACTTCCATAAATCTTACCATGAGGTAGATATGAATCGCAACAACGTAATAAAATCTATGTTTTATAAATTCACCGAACGCCTTGCAGTTAAAGGAATCGGCCTTATTATCGGAATAATATTGGCCCGGTTACTTTTGCCCGAGGATTTCGGTCAAGTTGCCATAATTACAGTTTTTATTGCTTTGGCAACGTCTATCATACAAGGCGGTTTAAATACCGCTTTGGTTCAGCAGAAGGATATACAAGAGGACGATTACTCAACCGTATTTTATATAAGCCTTGCTATATCGGTTTTAATGGTGGTTATTCTCTTCTTCTCTGCTCCGTTGATAGCAAGCTTTTATAAATTGCCTGATCTGGTTTGGCCAATCAGAGTATATTCATTCTCGTTACTGTTCGGTGCATTCAATTCTGTTCAGGTCGCAAAAATACAGCGCGAAATGAACTTTAAAGCAATGATGTGGACAAGTCTTATTGCTACGGTGACTGCCGGTATTATCGGTATCGCGTTGGCATATATGGACTGGGGCATTTGGGCACTGGTATTCTACGGATGCGCCAGCACCGCACTGTCGTGCATCACTATGTTTTTTGCAACCGATTGGTTTCCGAGATTGACATTCTCGGTTCCGCGAGCGAAAATACTTTTTGCATACGGCTGGAAAATGTTAGTCTCAGCTGTGCTTTGTTCGCTGTATGCAGATTTCAGATCGTTGCTAATAGGAAAACAATATTCAACCGATGATCTCGGATACTACAACAGAGGTCAGCAATATCCTGCCGTTATCTCAACAACACTCGATACGACTATACAATCTGTTATGTTCCCCACGTTAGCAAGATCTCAAAGCGATAAAGATGCCTTAAAAACGATGCTTAAACGCACTATTTCTATGGGCGCCTTTGTTATCGTTCCAACTATGATTGGACTCGCTTGTGTGGCAGAGCCTTTAATTAAGCTTCTTCTCACAGATAAATGGTTGCCCGCCGCACCTTATATGCAACTGATCTGCTTGGCTGAAGCATCAATCATATTTACGTCATCAAGTCTTATTGCCATAAAAGCCATGGGGCGCAGTGACATTTATATGAAGCTCGAAGTTGTTCGACGAATAGTTATGCTGGCTATTTTGATCGGTGCTGTTGTGATTTTCGATTCAGTGTTAGCAATAGCCGTTAGCTATGCGCTCTCTGCTTGGTTGGATGCAGTTATTATAGCTATACCGCTTAAGCGCCTGTTGGGATACGGTTTCTTTGGAATGATAAAGGATAATTGGAAATCACTTCTCGCTTCCGTATTGACCGGCACAATCGTTTTGCTTATAGGGTTGCTATCAATAAACTTAATGTTAATGCTTTTTATTCAGGTTTTAGCCGGTGTTATATCTTATATCGCTTTATGCCTTATTCTTAAATCAGATCCATTCGCAAATATACTAACTGCAATTAAAAAACTATCATTCAAATAATGCTACCGAGGATTATATCAACCGCACAGTTTAATAAAAAACAAAGGATATATGATGAACTGCAAAGAAATCTTTATTGAAACATATCACCGCGAGCCGCAGGATGTGGCGTTTACGCCGTACAGGATCTGTCCTCTGGGGGCGCATAGCGACCACCAGTTAGGACGGATCACCGGGTTCGCGATAAACAAGGGAATATATATTGCTTATGGGCCGAAGCAGAACGGCATAATTGAGATCATGTCGATGCAATTTGAGAAGCGGGCGCAGTGGCACGTTTCGTCTGTGCCTTCCGTTAAGGAAGGCGACTGGGCGGATCACTTGCGCGGTGCGACGATCGCACTCAATAAGCGTTATCCCTTGCGCGTTGGACTTTGCGCCGTTATCGACGGCGAGCTGCCTATCGGCGGACTTTCTTCGTCTGCGGCGGTTATTATTACGTTCCTTTCGGCTTTGTCGAAAATGAACGGTATTTCCCTCTCCGAGAGGGAAATGATCGAGCTCTCGCTCGAGGCGGAGAACAAGTACGTTGGCGTTGCCTGCGGAAAGCTCGATCAGAGCTGCGAGATATATTCAAAGCGCGATCACCTTCTCTATCTCGATACGAAGGACGACAGCTACGAGCTTATCCCCGCTCAGCCGTTTATGAAGCCTTACAAGATAGCTATATTCTTCTCGGGGCTCGAGCGTTCGCTCGCGGCTTCCAAGGTCAATATGCGCGGTGACGAGGCTAAAAGTGCGGCTTACGCTCTTATGGCGTATGCCGGAATGGAATACGGAAAATTCGAGGAGGCGGTGCTCAGGGACGTGCCCTACAAGGTCTATCTTGAGCACAGGGACAAGCTTCCCGAAAGCTGGCGCAAGAGAGCCGCGCACTATTTTGGCGAATACGATCGCGTTAAGCGCGGTGCGGAGGCTTGGAGACGCGGCGATATCGAGGAGTTCGGAAGACTCTCCTTTGAGAGCGGTTACTCCTCTATACACAACTGGGAGACCGGCTCTCCGGAGCTCATAAAGCTCTACGAGATAATGAGGGAGACCGAGGGTATTTACGGCGGCCGCTTCTCAGGGGCAGGCTTCAAGGGCTGTTGTATGGCTCTTATAGATCCTGCGTACGAGGAGGCTATCGTGCGCCGCGTGACCGAGGAATATACGAGGGCGTTCCCTCTTCTTCGTGACAAGTTCTCGGTGCATATTTGCGAGAGCACCGACGGAATTTCTTTAGCCTGAGAGGAGAAACCGATATGAAATGCTTAATACTCGCGGCGGGCTACGCCACAAGACTCTATCCGCTCACGGAGAATTTCCCGAAGCCTCTTCTTGAGGTTGGCGGAAAGACTATTTTAGACTGGCTCGTTGACGATATAGATACTGCGGGCGAGATCGACGAATACGTGGTTATTTCAAACCACAAATACGCGCCTCATTTCGAGGCTTGGGCTAAGACGAAGGCGCAGAAAATAACCGTCGTTGACGACGGTACCGAAAGCAACGAGACAAGACTCGGCGCTGTGCGCGACGTTGAATTTGCAATCGAGAAGCTCGGCATTAAGTCGGATATGCTCGTTATCGCAGGTGACAACGTGCTCGATTTCAGCCTTACGAAATTCATAAGCTATATTAAGGAAAAGAAGGCTTCCGCAATAATGCGCTACTATGAGCCCGATGAGAAAAAGCTTCTCAAGTGCGGAGTCGTTACTATCGACGAAAACGACAGGATAATCCGAATGACCGAAAAGTCTCCCACACCCGAGACACACTGGTGCACGCCTCCCTTCTACTATTACACCGAGGCGGACGCTATGCGCATCGGCGAGGCGATTGCCGACGGTTGTGGCACGGATGCTCCCGGTAGCTATATTGCGTGGCTCGCGAAGACGAGCGACGTTTACGCTATGGAGATGCCCGGCAAAAGATACGACATCGGTAATCTTGAAAGCTACGAAAAGGTTAAAAAGGAGTATACCGGAATATGCTGACTCCAAACGTGAATCTTACAGGAAAGACGGTGCTCGTTACCGGAGCTGCCGGATTTATCGGCGCAAATCTCGTTTTGCGCTTATTGAAGACCGAAAAGAACGTAAAGATAGTTGGCGTTGATAATATGAACGACTATTACGACGTTTCTATAAAGGAATACAGACTCGGCGAGATCGAGAGATGCGCTGCCTCAAACACCTCGTGTGAATGGATATTCGTGCGCGGTAATATCGCAGACAGGACACTTATGGACTCGCTTTTCGAGGAGCACGGATTTGCCGTTGTAGTTAACCTTGCGGCGCAGGCGGGCGTTCGCTACTCGATCACTAATCCCGACGTTTATATTGAGTCTAATATCATAGGCTTCTACAATATTCTCGAGGCGTGCAGAAGCTACCCCGTGGAGCATCTCGTTTATGCCTCCTCTTCCTCGGTTTACGGCTCAAACAAGAAGGTTCCCTACAGCACCGAGGACAAGGTCGATAACCCCGTTTCGCTCTATGCGGCAACGAAAAAGAGCAACGAGCTTATGGCTCACGCTTACTCAAAGCTTTACAATATTCCCTCGACGGGACTTCGCTTCTTCACCGTTTACGGTCCTGCGGGCCGTCCCGATATGGCGTACTTCAGCTTTACTAATAAGCTCATTCAAAACAAGACTATCGAGATATTCAATTACGGAAATTGTAAACGCGACTTTACATTTGTTGATGATATCGTGACCGGAGTGGCTCACGTTATGCATAACGCACCGGAGAAAATGAACGGTGAGGACGGTCTTCCCGTTCCTCCGTACAGAGTTTATAATATTGGAAACAGCTCTCCCGAAAATCTTCTCGATTTCGTTTCCATTCTCTCCGAGGAGCTCGTTTCGGCGGGCGTTTTACCCGAGGATTACGATTTCGAGGCACACAAGAAGCTCGTTCCGATGCAGCCCGGTGACGTTCCCGTAACCTACGCCGACACCTCGGCACTTGAGAACGATTTTGGCTTCAAGCCGAAGACCTCACTTCGCGACGGACTTCGCGCCTTCGCCAAGTGGTACCGTGAATTCTACAAATAAAAAGAAAGGGGCAAGGTATGAAGAGCACCACTGAGCTTTTGATAGAAATAATAAGACTTGAGATCAAAAAAGAAGATGCTACCGAGGAAATACGCCAAAGGCTTGATGCGGATACTCTGAAGCTCATACTTTCGCTCTCAAAGTCACACGATATGGCACATATCGTAGCCTCATTCCTCGAGCGTTCGGGACTTTTACCCGACGGTGAGACGGGTGAGAAAATCAAAAAGATAAAGATGCTCGCGATGTACCGTTATCTCGGATTTTCGCGCGAGCTCCCTGCAATAAAGCAGACGCTTGAGGATGCGAGGATACCCTTCATCGTTTTGAAGGGCTCCGTAATACGCAAGCTGTATCCTGAGCCTTGGATGAGAACGAGCTCGGATATTGATATTCTCGTGCACGAGGAGGACGTGGAGCGCGCCAGAGAGGTGATCGAGGCAGAGCTCGAATACACGACCGAGTCGAGAAATGCACACGAGGTCGGAATGTTTTCTCCGAGCGGCGTTCATCTTGAGCTTCACAGAACGCTTATCGAGGCGGACGAGTTCGCAAGCTTTGAAAACGTGCTCTCGCGAGTTTGGGAATACACAGAGCGCGAGGCGGACTCGGAATACTCAATGCTTCTTTCCGACGATATGTTTTATTACTATCACGTGGCGCATATGGCTAAGCACTATATGCACGGCGGATGCGGTATAAGACCGTTCATTGATATGTATTTACTTAACACGGATAGCGAGGAGCTCCTCGAAAAGAGAAGACTTCTTCTCTCCTCGGGCGGACTCAAGAGCTTCTCCGAGACGGCAGAGGCACTTTCTTCGGTATGGCTTTCGGGCACGCCTCACACTCGCATTACCGAAGAGATGGAATCGTATATCGCAGGTGCGGGAGTTTACGGCTCCCAGGAAAACTACGTTGCGGTACAGCAGACACGCCGCGGAAACAAGTTCAAATACGTGCTTTCACGAATTTGGCTTCCTTACGACAGGCTTAAGCACTACTATCCATCGCTGAACGGAAGGCGTCTCTTTCTTCCCTTCTACGAATTCAGAAGATGGATGAAGCTCGTCTTTTCAAAAGCCACGCGCCGCCGCTCCATAAACGAGATGCGCGCGTCGGGAAACCTTGACTCATCAAGAGCAGAGTCTCTCGCTAATCATATGAAGGAGCTCGGACTCTGACGGTGACGGGGCTCAGATAAAAACAATCACTCCATTTTAAAAGGCTTGAATTATGAAAATTGTTATAACCGGATGTGCCGGATTTATCGGCATCAATTTCCTCGATATGTGGCTCGCGGAGCACCCCGATGACGATATCGTCGGAATCGACTCCTTCACCTACGCCGCAAATACCGAGGAGCTTTCAAAACGAATAAAGGCAAATAAAAGGCTCGTTTTTTACCGCGCGGACATTGCGGACAAGGATGCGATATTCAAGATCTTTGAGCGCGAGAAGCCCGACTGCGTGGTGAATTTTGCCGCAGAAACGCACGTTGACCGATCGATAGAGGATGCGGGCGTTTTCGTAAAAACGAACGTTCTCGGAGCCGAGGTTCTTCTCGACGCTTCTTTGACCTTCGGAGTTAAGAGGTTCCATCAGATATCGACCGACGAGGTTTACGGCGATCTTGCGCTTGAGAGTGCTGAGAGCTTTACCGAGGCTTCTGCTCTTTCCCCCTCCTCGCCCTACAGTGCGAGCAAGGCGGCGGCAGATCTTCTCGCCCTCTCATACTACAAAACTCACGGTCTTAACGTTACCGTTTCAAGATGCTCAAATAATTACGGAAAATATCAGAACAGCGAAAAAATGATTCCCGCCACAACGGAGCTTTTGCTCTTCGGTGCAAGAGCTAAGGTCTACGGTGACGGCAGTAACGTTCGCGACTGGATACACGTCAGTGACCACTGTCACGCGGTTGAGAAAATTCTCCTTTCGGGACGTGCGGGTGAGATATACAACGTGGGCGGAGGATGCGAGATATCAAATCTTAAGCTCGTTTATAAGATATCCACCTCGATACGCAGGCTTCTTATCGAGGATATCGAGCTTGAGGATGCGGACGGTGAATACATCGGTGACAACGTTAAGAGCGATATTACCGAAGACTTTGCAAACGATATAACCGACAACGTTGAATTCGTTGCCGACAGAAAGGGACACGACAGAAAATACTCGCTCAACTGCGAGAAGATAAGGACCGAGCTTTCGTGGGCTCCGCTCGTGAGCTTCGACAAGGGACTTTACGACACTGTAAAATGGATAAAAGATCTATTCTGACGGAGGATATAAATATGAACAACACGAAAAAACTTACCGACTACAAAAACACTAAAATGATCGCGCATATGGGACTTTCGGGACTTGAGCCGAAGAACACTATAGCCGCATTCATTGCCGCAGGCAACCGCTCTTATTTCGGAATTGAGACCGATCTGCACGTTACCAAGGACGGAAAATTCATCGTTACTCACGACGACGACACGCTTCGCGCGACCGGTGTAAGCATGATCGTTGAAGAGACCGATTTCGAAACGCTTCGCGCACTCAACGTTTTTGACTCCGACGGAGTTTCTTACAGAAGCGATCTTCATTTCCCCTCTCTCTCCGAGTATATAAGCATCTGCAAAAAATACGGAAAGATCGCAGTTCTTGAGCTCAAGAATCAGTTCAAGGAGGAGGACGTTTACGCGATCTGCGAGGAAATCGAAGCCCTTGATTATATGTCGGGCACCATATTTATCAGCTTTGCTATCGACAATCTTCATTACGTTAGAAGAAAATATCCCGAGCAGCCCGTTCAGTTCCTGCTCGGCAAGGAGATACCCGAGGATCTTCCCGAGCTGCTCAAGCGTTACGCCTTTGATCTCGATATCTTCCACAAGGCAATAACTCCCGAGCTTATCGATGCCGTTCACGCGGTCGGTGCGAAGGTCAACGCCTGGACGGTTGATGATCCCATCGAGGCGGAAAAGCTCATTTCCTACGGAATTGATTTTATCACCTCAAACATAATAGAATAAGACAAGCAAACGTCTTTAAAGACGCAAACAATAAAATAAAAGCCTTAAATGACAACTTTGATTATCATTTAAGGCTTTTTATTTTGTTTATACGAACGTTTCCGTTTCTGTTTTGACACTATAAGCGAAAGCGTTTTTAACGCTACGAGCGTCAACGCTCTTGCGCCTTCAGGCTACGGGGAACGTTCCTTTAATTTGATGCGGTGAATACAATGGTCGAATAAACGTTATCCTTATCGTAGGTATGACCTTTATGTATAACGTATATCTTATCCTCGTGGATCTCAAATCTTACGTCGTACTCAACGCCGTCGTTATTGGTATGCTTTACGGTAAGAACGTTACCGTCGCGCACGCCCTCGGTTTCGGGCATAACGAAATAGGTCTCGCCGTTATAATCGTCTACGAACTTGACCTTATTCTCTGCGGTGAAAACGAAGCTTGAATCGAGATAAAGCTTTTTGAGTGCGTTACCCGCGGTAACCTGCTTTTCGGCTGCTGCGTTTCTGATATCTATATTATCAAAAACGTACGTCCTTCCGCTGACGGAAATGGGAGCTCCCGTATCAACGGGATCCTTAAGCACGTTGTCGTACGGATCGTACACGAGAGAGTCGGTATCTCCGCCGTAAAACTCCTGATCGCTTTTTTTACAGGATGCGAAGCAAAGAAGCACGAGCGAGGTCAAAAGCAAAAGTGAAATTATTTTTCTTTTTGCGTTCATTTTAAATCCTTATTTCTTGGAATTCTTTTCAAGTGCCTCGAAAAGACCGTTGATATAGGTAGCTCCGAGAGCTCTGTCAAAGAGTCC
>JBGVKA010000108.1:0-3961 GCA_045129715.1 Eubacteriales bacterium
CACCAAAAGTCAATAATTTGTGATAAAATATAGGTGTAGCGATATTTATATACACGCGCAAATTCTTTAATAAACACCACGAAAGGAAGTTTTTGTATGTTTAAGACAATTAGCATTAAAAGAACCTTCGTAATTTCGGCAGTATTCGTTTTGCTGATTTTCGCGCTCGCTTTATCCATAAGGGTAAACGCTGCAGAGGAAACCGGAGCGAAGGGCGAGATCGAGGTTTATCTTATTGCGGGACAGTCAAACGCAGTAGGATACGGAGAGGCGTCAAAGCTTACCGCAACCGATGAACGATTTACGAACGGATTTGATAACGTTCTTTATTACGGAGAGCATGAGCATTGGGATAATGACGATAACAAGCCTCCGCTCACCTTTGTGCCTACAAAAGTCGGACTCGGACAGAATGCAACGAGATCCGGTGCTGAGATCGGAATAGCCTCCGCTCTCGGTGATAACGGAAAAATGAACGCCGTTATTAAGTGCGCCTGGGGTGGAACGAGTATTTATAACAGCACCGCCGAGATTTCTCTTAAATACGGCACGTGGACCTCGCCCACTTACATAAAAAATCATAACATTTCCACCGAGGGTAACAAGTGCGGAAGGCTTTATACTTGGTTTCTTGAAACGGTAGCTCATGGACTTGAGATGCTTGAAGCCGATGGATATACTCCGGTAATAAAGGGCATGTGGTGGATGCAGGGTGAGGCTGAGACGGGCGGAGAGAAATCTGCAAACGCCTATAACGAGCTTCTTACTACGCTTATCAACGATATGAGACGTGACCTCAGCGAGATCACGGGAACCAATCAGTCCACCTTGCCCTTCGTAATGGGTGAGATCACGAGCAATCATGCGTCTTTCGGTAATTCCACTCCCGCATATCTTGACGTAGTATGCAAGGCTCAGCTTGACGTTGCTGCGGCTCTTGAAAACGTATTCGTTTTAGATACTACCGGACTTTTGCAGCAGGATAACTGGCATTACACCGCAGATTCGCAAGTTACGATAGGCGAAAAATTCGTGGAGATCGTGCTCGGTGCGAGCGGTGATATTCCTACGGCATACGGCGTTGTACCTAAGGGAAGCATATACGATGAAAACGGTGTAAGGGTTCCCTTAGCTATGTTCCAGGGCGGTAAATATCTTGCTTCATACTCCGATTGGAATGCCGCAATGACGGCAGCTAAAGCTAAGCTTTCCGGTAAGGCTAAAGATGCCGTACAGGTGGAGGTCGTTTTGATGGATGATTTCACCGCGAGCAAGTATGATAATGCCAGCCAGATGGGAGGAACTCTCATTGTAGATCTTAATGGTTATACATTAACGACCGGAACGAGCGACCATTTGCTTAACGGATTTGGTAAAATTTATGCTACCGGCAAAATCTGTGATACCAATATCATCTTCAAGAATGGAAGCTTTATAATAGGCAAAAATAAAATATTAACGTCATTTGGAATATATACGGCTTCGTATCCTGCTGAAAAAACCTTCAGCTATAGATTTGATGACGTTAAATTTGGTTTTGCAGAAGGGGCTACAGCTACAACTCTTATAGCCGGATCCGCAAATCATAGCATAGATACAGATCCTGCGCTTAAAATGACGGTTGATATGGAATTCAATAATTGCATATTTGACCTTTTCACCAATGCACCGAGCGGAGCACAGCTGTTTAAATTTAATGAGTCTACGTCAAGAGGAGCGATTATCCAGAACGTAAGATTTAACGGTGGAACGATCATCAAGAATTCCTATGCAAAAGGTTCGCTTTATACTCTCGGAACAGCTGAGGGAAGAGCGGATAGCGTTACCTTTGGTAAATACGATGGTCATTATACCAACCTCGCACTTCCCACAGGAGTTACGCCCGCGGCTGAAAACTTTGCAGCTACAGATATAAGTGTTCTCGGCTCGCTCGTGTGGGCAAAAACAGGTACGGATGTGATAAACGAGAATGAAAAAGATATATACGAGCTTACTTGCCTTACTACCAAATACGGAACTATTCCTTCAAGCCTTGCTTCGATTGCCGACTATCCGTTCGTGTTGTTTAAATTTAAGAATGGTACGCTTGAGGGCGTTTCGGGTTATTCAAAGCTGATGGGCGTAAGCACTAACGACGGTGTGTTCCATTATGCTAAGGAATATGTAAAAACAAATGAATGGGATGCTGCAAGCGGATACGCCGGACAAAAAACGGCAGTTATTTTGCAGCGCTGTGACTATACCACCCTTGCCGGTGAGGTTTATGAAAATATGGCGCAGGTGAGAGGTGAGGTAACCTATGACCTTGGCGGATATAAGCTCTCGCAAAATCCCACGAAGGCAGTGTCGATATTTAAGTTCGGAACTAAGGCTTGGGGTAGCGACGGAATGGCTGACGGACACGCAGATGTAT
This sequence comes from Eubacteriales bacterium, assembly GCA_045129715.1. Lineage (GTDB taxonomy): Bacteria > Bacillota > Clostridia > Oscillospirales > CAG-272 > UBA1740. Next base: position 2,414 of record JBGVKA010000108.1, read on the forward strand.
TCCCGACCACGTTCAATATTATCAACGGAGATATAGAGATATATTCTTACTCGTTGATGACGCTCCAGATGTCGCCCTGCAGCAGCGTTGGATATTCGATAAACGACAAAACGTATACGATCAATTACAATAATATAACGTTTAGTCTTGCAAGCGGAGCTACGGTTACAAATATGTTCTTCTCTTATTGGTCGGGCAAAACCAACGATAACGATAGCAATCCTCTTGCTCCGTACTTTATAAACTTCAACGACTGTACGTTTGATCTTACTAAAAACGTACCCGCAAAAGGATTTAAGCTCTTTATTATCTCTCCCATATCCACCAATTATATATGCAACACGGTGACCGTTAATGGCGGAACGATAAAATCGAAATATTGGGATAACTATATAACCGTTTCCTCCTCGGGAACTTACGGCTCTACTCTTAAATTCGGAAGATCTAAGACGAGCGGTGAATATACGTCTCTCGAGGTTCCGTGCACTCTTGATTATCCTTCATATCTTAGCACTTATGAGGGAATCGGCGGAAAGCAGCTCACCTTCACGCATGTCAGCTCTGAGGGTATGGTAAGCGATTACGTGCTCGGTGAATCTATAGAGACGAAGTATTGCCTCGTTCCTCACAGATATTCCGATGCAAGCGTTTATCCGTATATCGTCATAATCTACGATGGAAAAGGTAATATTACCGAGATAGAGGGAGCTACCAAGCTTCTCGGAACCGGTGATACGGCGTTCAACATGGCGAAAAATGCAGTATCCACGAATAAGTGGAATGCAGAAACCGGTTACGAGGGACAAATGAGCGCGGTAATTCTTGCAAGACGAGATTACGTTCTCGGCGCATCCGAGGTGTACGACAACTTCGCTCAGATAAGAGGCGAGGTAACCTTCGATCTTGACGGATATACCTTATCGCAGGCAAGAACTGCAAATGCAAAGCCTCTCTTCTTTATCACCTCTAAGCCTTATGAGGGCGTATTCCCGACCACCGTTAATATCGTGAACGGAAAGCTTCTTACGTATAACGGAGCAGCGTTCCGCCTTAATATGTGGACGGGATCCTCGAGCGCAAGCCTTGCTGAAAAGCCGTTCACCTTCAACCTCGATGGCGTGACTATAGGTCTTTGCGAGGGTGCTACGACCGATAATCTGCTCGTAAGCTACGGCACGAGTAAGATAGAGTCCGCATGGGTTGGCAAGGAGGCTATTGCTCCTTATTTCATAAATCTTAACGATTGTATCATAGATCTTGAAACTGTAAAGCCTGCTTCGAGCATCACTCTCTTTGATGTCTCTCCCAATGCTAACGTTCACAATTATATCTCGAACGATATCACCGTTTATGGCGGAGAGATAAAGGCTGATAGCTTTGCCGATATCAATTTCGTTACCGAGTCGCAAAACGGATCAATGCTTACCTTTGCTAAGACATCCACAGATAATTAAACGGCTGACACCTACTCAACGGACGCGGAAGCTCCTTCGTTCACGCCAAACGACGGTAAGCTTGTGTTCGTTAAGATCTCGGAGAGCGAAACAA
>JBGVKA010000109.1:0-13468 GCA_045129715.1 Eubacteriales bacterium
AGGATGCGGGAGCCAACGGTATAGTTATCGCAGAGCCCGTCTCGGGACTTCTCTCCCCCTCGCTTGAGGCGGAGTTCTCCTCGCCCTACGTCAAAAAGATAATTGACGCTGTGCAGGATGACGGCTTCCTCACCGTCTACCACAACTGCGGTCCCAACACGCCCCTTATGGTGGATTCCTTCCTTTCCTTCGGTGCCGCGGCGTATCACTTCGGAAACGCCGTCAGTATGAAGGAAATGCTTGATAAATTCCCGAAGGACACCGTTCTTATGGGAAATCTCGATCCTGCGGGGGTTCTCAGAATGGCAACGCCCGACGAGGTCAAGGCAAAAACTCTCGCCCTTCTTGACGAGTGCTCCTCATACGAAAACTTTATTCTTTCCTCGGGATGCGATATGCCTCCTATGACACCGTGGGAAAATATTGACGCCTTTTTTGAGGCAAACGAAGAATTCTATGAAAAATAACGTCCAAAAAAACGCTATCTCTCTCGCTGCCGTCACGATCGGAGAAACCGTTCTCTTCGTTAAGACGGGAAGTGTGCTTTCCGAGGCAATAAGCGGTGAGCGGCCCTGTGGCGGACACGGTAAATGCGGAAAATGTAAGGTACGGGTGCTCGGCTCCGTTTCCGGCATCACCGAGACCGAGCTTAAGCTTCTTTCCCGTGACGAAATAGCAAACGGCGTGCGCCTTGCGTGTCTTACCGCGGTTGAGGGTGATTGCACCGTTACGCCCTTAAAGGATGAGAAAGCGGCGGAAATACTCACCGAGGGAAGCCTTCCTCCGTTTGAGCCGAAGCCACTCTTTTCATCACTCGGCGTTGCGATAGATATCGGAACGACCACTCTTGCCGCAAGGCTCTACGATAAGGATGCGTGCCTTTTGGCAGAGTCCTCAAGACTCAATCCCCAATCCGAGTTTGGTGCAGACGTTATATCGAGAATAGAAAAGGCTCTCGGCGGTAAGGCCGACGAGCTCGCACGCTCGGTGCGAGGTGCCATAGACGGTATGATACTTGAGCTTTCAGAACTCGGAGGCGTGAGTCCCGAGCTTATCGACGGCATCGTTATCACCGGCAACACCGTTATGCTCTCGCTCTTGACCAAAGAGTCCACGGAGCCTCTTTCTCACGCTCCGTTTGAAGCAAAACGCCTCTTCGGAGAAATGCTTAACGCGGAGGATATCGGTCTTAACTCGCTTAAAAAGAACACAAAAGTTTACATTCCGCACTGTATTCACGCATTTGTCGGTGCAGACACCACTTGCGCTATCATTGCAAACCGTCTTACAGAAAGCAAGGACACCGTAATGCTTGCCGACGTTGGAACCAACGGAGAAATGGCACTTTGGCATAACTCACACGTCACTGCCTGCTCCACTGCGGCAGGTCCCGCCTTTGAGGGCGTTGGCATCTCTATGGGTATGCGCGCCTCGGTCGGTGCTATCGACAGGGTGAAGGTCGAGGACGGAGTGCTTAAGGCTCACGTTATCGGTAACACCTCCCCCGTGGGAATTTGCGGCAGTGCCCTCGTTGACACGGTCGCGTGTATGCTCGACTGTGACGTCATTGACGAGAGCGGTTATCTTGAGGAGGACGAATTCACCGTTTCACCCCCCGTCACGCTGACTCAAAGAGACCTGCGTATGCTTCAGCTGGCAAAAAGCGCGATATGTGCGGGGCTTCTCACTATTCTTTCTCACGCATCGGTCAGCGAAAACGACGTCAAGAAGCTTTTTATCGCCGGCGGCTTCGGTAATTATTTAAGCCTCAAAAACGCCACGAGGATAGGACTTATACCGAAAAGGCTTGGGGGCGTGTCGAATGCGGTCGGTAATTCCGCACTCGTCGGAGCCTCTATGATACTCCTTAACACCGATTTTACAGAAGAATGCAATTTTATAGCGTCAAATTCAACCGTACTCGATCTATCCTCGGATAAGACCTTCTCGGATCTTTATATTTCGGGAATGGAGCTTTGCGAGACAGAGCAATAAAAAACAAACGGAGAATTATTTATGAGCAATATAACCGCAAAGGACAGAGATATACTGCGCGCCCTTGCAACGAAAAAGCTTGAATTTTCAAAGGACGAGCGTAACGCCGAGATCCTCTCACTGTGGAACAAGCAGGCAAAGGGTGTACGCGATATGCCCACAGTCCGTCTTCTCTTCTCCAATTTTCGAGGCGAGGTAATAGAAAACCGCCTGAGGTGTGAGAGCGAGGATGCAAGAAAGCTTGAAAGAAGACTTTTATCCTCCACGGTGGGAAGAGAGCTTTTCGACGACGACACCCCCGTATCAAGCACCTTTGACGTCAATTTGTTTACCAAGGTATCACCCTTCGGCACAAGCCCGAATCTTATCGGAGCCAAGGGCACTATGGGATACCATATAGAGCCCCTCACCGACGATATTGAAGGCGATATCGAAATATTCAAGAAGGGATTTTTCTCCGTAGACCTTGAGGGAACCAAAAAATTCTGCTCGCTTGCAGACTCGGTCTTCGGTGATATCCTTCCCTCTCGCATAACTCAGTACTCTCTCACGGGTGCCATTACCAATCCCCTCGTTATGCTCATAAATATGGAGACCTACTATATGTCGATGTACGACTGTCCCGAGGTGCTCCACGATATTATGGACACCGCGACGAAGGTCTACGAGAGATATTACGACTACCTTGAAGAAAACAAGCTTCTTCTGCCCACGAACGGATGCTGTGACGTTGCTCAGGAGTCCTACGCATTCACCGACGAGCTTCCCGAAGATGGACCCATCACCTCAACGAAGCAGGTATGGGGCTTCCTTGAATCTCAGGAAACTACGGCGGTCTCCCCCGCTACCTTCGGCGAGTTCGTTTATCCCTATCAGGACAGACTCGTTAAGCGTTTCGGTCTTCTCTCCTACGGATGCTGTGAGCGTGTAGATGCGATATGGCAGGACTATCTTTCAAAATGGGAAAACCTGAGAAAGCTTTCCGTATCCCCCTTCAACAACGAAATGCAGGTGGGCGAATATCTCCGAGGCTCCCGCGTGGTCTACTACAGCAAGCCGAGAGCAGAATACGTTACTCACCCCGGCCCTATGGACGAGGATGCGGTAAGAAAATGCTTCCGCGATATAGCAAGAGCTTCGAGCGGATGTCTTCTCGAGGTTGCTCAGCGCGAGGTCGGAACCATATTCGGTGACTACGAGCGCGGCAGAAGATACGTTCAGCTCGCAAAGGAAACCCTCGGAGAGCACTATAAGCCCTGATAACAATTTTTATATAATTGACTATCCAAAAAACGCGCTTTTGCTACGAAAGATGCGAAAGCCCCCTAAAAACGCCTTTTTTCTCATAATGAGACGAAAAAGCATTAAGCAAAACCGTAAAAAACGCTCTCGGATGCTTATAATTCGTCCTTTAAGCACCGGTTTTGAGATAAAAAGGCGTTTTTATTTTCATTTTCGTACCTTATTTTATAGATTATTAATGAACACAATTTTTATATTTTTGGATATTTATATTATAGAAGGCTTTTTATAAAAATGGTATTATAAAGGCATGAGATATATCTATATATCGCAACACGAATTTTATATTTGGGAGGCACTGCCATGAAGACTAAAGGAACTAAAAGAATAACCCTTGCCGTGCTCATAGCCTGCGTTACGCTCTTTGTGACGCTTTTTGCCGTTATGACGTTTGCCAAGGATGAAAACGACGCCATGATAGAAATCGAAGCGGCGTTTTCGGATAAGCAGATAGGCGAGAGGGTAAGGCTTGATGACGGATACATCGGAATCCCCGTCGAGCTCACGACCTATTATGACTACGGTAAGTTCGGCGCAGCCAAGACCGGCTATTACGGAACGAATATAGCTCTCTATTTCGTAAATACCAAGGTCGAAAGAGTCGGCACCGAGACCGACGTTAATATCATAAGCTCAATGCTCGAGCGAGGCTATGCGGTAGTCGTTGTCGATTATCTCAACAGCCCCAAGGCAAAATCCCACGATCTTGATTGGTCGAGCCAGCACGTGCGTATCCAAGTAACAAACGGAACGTGCTTCACAGATAAGACCGTATTCCCCTTGGGAACCTACCATGATACCCACGTTGTCCCCGCAGGATACGACGTCACCCCCTTCTCTACCTTCTGGTCACTCGACAAGCACGGTGCAGAAGGCTCTCTCGACCGTATCGTTGAGGTATGGAATACCGACTTCAGAAGCTCCAAGGGCAACAACGTTATTGAATGGCTTCGTGAAGAGACCTCTCAGGGCAATACCGTCTACGTACAAAAGCCAACCCAAAAAGCGCTTGACGGAAGCGAGCCTCAGTGGTACAGTGATACTAAGGGAAACGTTCCTGTCAGCGCAGACTCCCCCGATGCTAAATACATAAAGGTCAAGCACACCCTTGCTCTTGATATCACCGATTGCGTTGCAAAGGACGGAACGGCACTCGACCTCGACCTTGAAATGCATATCGTTTATCCCGTAAGCCCCGAGGCTCCCGTTCCCGTTATGATGCTTTCGGGCTCATCCGGATATCTTACCACAGCGCAAAGCAGCTCGGGCAAATTGCGTCCTCAAATGAACGGCTATCTCTTTAACGGATACGCGGGCGTTACCTACGAGCACCTTTGGATACCTATGGCAACCGACGAATATTACTCCTCATTCGACGGAAACGCCAAGAATAACGGCGTAAGCAAGGACAACGTTTCCTACAGCGTATATTCTTTCAACAGCCAAAGAGTAGATACCGCCGCGGTTCGTTATATCAAATATCTCACCTATACCGAGCCCGAAAAATACAGCTTCGATACCGAAGCCGTTGGCGTTATGGGTAATTCCAAGGGCGGTATGTTCATTTTCATCGGCTCCGAGGAGCTTCGCGAGTATACCGAGGTTCCCGAGGGAATGACTCTTTCCGAGGCGATCGATGCGCGCATCAACGCATACGTTCCGAGCCGTATCTACGCAGGCAAGACGGGCGAGAGCCGTTATCAGTACGGCATCACCGAGGACTATACGGTTGACGGAATAACCATTCGCGGCGGCGAGATGCAGCCCTGGATGACGTACGTTGACGAAAACGGTGTTGAGCGCGAGATACTCGCATCCACGTCCTTCGTCTACGCGGCAAACGGCTCCAACGTTAACCACATAAAAGAGGGGCACGCTCCTATCTTTACCGCAATGTGCACGGAGGATCCGCTCGGCAACGGCTACGCATCCTCAAACCAGATAGCAAACGCGGCAAGAAGCATGGATATCCCCTGCCTTTACCTCGTCGTTGATATCGGTCACACCTTTGCCGAGGGCAAGGACGCTTATTATAACATTGATTCATACGTAGCCTTGTTTGATTTCTCAAATTACTATCTGCGCGGTGATGCCGTAAAGGTTCTTTACACCGATCCCGTAGCAAGCCTTTCGGGAATGGATACCACCGCCCCCATAACCGTTAAATTCAGCGGTACCGTCACCGCATCCGAGATCGCGAAGGTAACTCTCACCGACTCTGACGGCAACGCCGTTAGGGGCGAGTGGACGTCATCCTACGGCGGAACCGAATGGACCCTTACTCACGAGGCACTTAAGGGCGGTGAAGAATACACGCTCACGGTTCCAAACGGCTTCTCGGGTGACAACGGCACCCCCATCGAAGAAACCTATACCGCGACCTATATCACCGCACCCGAAATATCCGAGGGCGTTGCCTCGGTACGCACCGAGAAGGGCTTATATTTCACGGTGTCCTATACGGATATGAAGAATATATCCGAGGCAAAGCTCCGCTTCTTCGTCGAAAACGATGCGGCAAACGCGGTCGGTCTTTACCTCGCGGAAAATTACGATTCCAATAACCCCGATGCAAGCACCGTAGGTGAGTGCTTAGGTAAGGCGTATCTCTGCGGAAGGGGATACTACGAGATTGACGTTTCAAGTGCCGTCGGCGAGCTTTCCGAGGGCGAGAGCGTCACTATGCTCCTTAAGACCGAAAAAGCCGTCGGTACCGCTGAGAAAACCATTAATTTTGCAAACGAGCTCTCCTCTCTCGGCGATTACAAATATATGACAGTCGAAAGCTCCGCAGCTCCCGACGGAACGAGTGCGGCAAAGATAACCATTACCACCAACGTTGCGAGTGACGGAACTCCCCAGTATCTCAACACCGAGCATTACCCTGCAAACGCATCCATACTCAATACCTGGCGCGCCTTCATAAACGGCAATGAAAAGCTCACCGATGCCGATATGGGCAGAAAATTCACCGCAACCCTCAGAGTTTACGATACCATCTCCCGTCCCTTGACGGTGACGATGAACAACGCCACGTCCGCTACCTATGAAACCATGGACTTCGATTACGTTCTCTTTACTGTTGAAACCAAGGCAAACGAGTGGACAGAGGTGGTCATTGATTATACGGTCTACGAAAAGATCTTCGGTGCTGTAAGCAATCAAGGAAAAAGACTTACTATCACCGCATCGGGTGACGGCGTTAAGGAATCTCCCATCTACCTCTCTACTCTCACCACGGTCGAGACGGTTACCGACGCCAAGCTCGGTGACGTATCCCTCGTTCTTAACAACAGAGACGAGAGGGATTACAAGAAGGCAGAGTCCGAATCCCCCTTCTCTATCGGTGACACCTATTACTCCACGCTTAAAGAGGCTATGAGTGCCTACAAGAGCGGTGAGGTCGTATCCCTTAACAAAAATTACACCGTTACCGCATCCGACAACACCGCAGCATACGGCGGCTTTGACTCGGTGATCATCGACCTTTCCGGCTATAAGCTCTATTCCGATAGCACGAATTCGACCTTCACGCTCGGCTCGGGCTCCGGGGGAACGAAAACGACTCTCACCGTTAAGAACGGCTCGATCTTCACAGGCAACGCACCCGTTATAGGCTACAGCTCCTCGTACACGAGCACCAAGGCGTTCGACGTTGTATTCGATAATGTTTCCATTCTCGCTACCGACGGCTCTGTGATAACGAACGTTATAAGCGCTAATGAGATATCAAATAAAGCGGTTGCTAACATCACAATAACACTTAACGATTGTCTTATTAAGCTCGAAAAGGAAAGAATTGTTTACAATCCGATAACTGTATTCCCGAGCGGTGCCGACAATCTTGCCGTAAGCTACACTCTTAACGGAGGCAGAATAGTTACCGACACCTTCGTAAGAGTCGCGCTTTACGACGATTACAGAGACCTCAAGCTCGGTGAGAAAAACGGCTCTTATACCACGATAGAGGTTCCCTCCTGCAGAAGCATTCCTGAAATATGGGCGGTGAGAACGGCTGATATCGGAACCTACGTTCCCCTCTCGGAAAACGGCGGTATCACCACGCTTGCAACGGTAACCAATCCCAACGCAACGAAATACGGCATATTCCCCGCAGAATACGGAAACGCCGAGGAATATCCCTTTATGCTCTTCGACTCAAACGGAACTTTCGTTGGAGCATATAAGGAATTTCTCGGAACGTCGGGAGCTCTTGAGGGAGCTCGCGCGCTCAACAAAAATAACGCCTACGACGGAACGGCATTCATCGAGAACGCTATCTCGGGAATTATTCTCGTAAGGCGTGATTACACACTCTCCTCTACAGAAAAATTCGACAATCTCGCTCAGCTTCAGGGCGAGGTGCTGATAGACCTTGGCGGCTTCACCCTCACTCAGAGCACCACCTGGACTCCCATATTCAACGCGGCATCAAAGGGCTGGAACAGTGCCCCCGGAAAGCCCGTATTCCCGACGACCATCAAGGTCGTTGGCGGTACTCTTCTCACCTATAAGTGCGGAGTTATCGTAATGAGCACCTGGGAATCCGTCGGCGGCGGTGCGATCGCGGGAAAAGAGTTTGACTTTATCTTTGAGGGCGTGACCTTGGGCTTTGCCGAGGGTGCCGAGACCTCAACCCTTCTCACCACCTATAACAACCCCGTTACCACGGGTGACAGAACCCTCGCCGCTCCCTTCGGTCTCACCTTTAACGATTGCACGTTCGATCTCACGAAGAGAAGCTCCGCAAAATCGGGTACGCTCTTCTCCACCGCAACGGACGGCAAGTTTATCGACGTTGATATCACCGTAAACGGCTCCGAGATCGTGACGAACGACCTCAAAAACATAGATATCATCAACCCCGTGGGAGATTATACGTCCTCCGTCACCTTCGGTAAGGGCAAGGACGGTAAGTACCTAACCCTCAAGATAGGAGCAGGCACAGCTGTCACAGACGAGACCTTCATTACCGAAAACGGCAAGGAAAAATCCCTCACGCTTATCTCAAGTGACGGTGCGACCGATACCTACACCCTTGACGAAAATCCCCTTAAGACTCCCTACGGTACCATTCCCTCGGAGTACGCTGACGTTAATGCATATCCCGTCGTTGCCTTTGAGAAAACGAGCAGCGGATATAACTTCGTCGGCGGATATGCGGAGCTTGGCGCGGCTACCAAGGCACTCGTTGCCAAGGGCACCTACAACAAGCATTACGTATCCTACCTCAGAGACAATGCAAACGCAAGCACCTTCAGTGATTCAAACAATCTTACGGGAAGCTACACCGTTGACCTTAACGGCTACGAGCTTACCTTAAACACTTATTCCGTCTTCTATATCAAGAGAAACTACGCCACCTCCCTCGACAGAGCAACCTATTCCATCATAAACGGAACGGTAAATATGGCTTACAACAACGGTGGAATTTTGGGCATCGAATACGGCAACAACTGTGAGGGCTCCTTCAGGATCCCCGTTATCTTCGACGGTGTGACCTTCGTTTCAACTGCAGAAAATCCCGCCTACGGTATTTTCAGAGGCGTAGAAAACTCGTATAGCACCGTTAAGGATCAAACCCTTTGCATCACGGTCGAGGTCACCTTCAACGATTGCACCTTCGACTATGCAAGCTCCGTAAAAGCCCCGAAGATGCTCAGCCTGTCAAACTCAAACGGCTACGACAGAATCAAGTATAACGTTACCGTAAACGGCGGAAGCATAATTACGAAGGGAGCATTTTCCTACGCACAGCTTATCGATGCTAACGGAAACGAAAACGGCAGAGCCGACACCGTGACCTTCGGATACGGTGAGAGCGGCAAGTACACCGAGCTTCTTCTTCCCGCGGGAGCGGCGGCACCCTCTCAGAACGAAACCTACTTAACGGCAACGAACGAGAGCCTTCCCTTTGTTAAGACGGGATCCCGTGACGGATACGACGTATATTCCCTCGCGGTGCCCAAGGCTCCCATCGACACCAAGTACGGCCCTATCGACGATTCCTTCGGCAACGCTGACGAGTACCCGATCATTGCATTTGAAAAGACCGACGGTAGTTATACCTTCATCGGTGGATTTTCCGAGGTGGGCGCGGCTACTAAGGCGCTTCTCTCGGTCGGAAGCTACTACAAGCATTACGTGCTCCTTTTGAGAAACGATGCCACCGTAAGCACCCTCGTTGACATTAACAATCTTACCGGAAGCTACACCGTCGATCTTGACGGCCACGAGCTCACCGTTAACACCTATTCCCTCTTCTACATCAAGAGAAATTTCACCACCACCGCAGACAGAGCAACCTATTCCATCATAAACGGAACGGTGAATATAGCTTACAACTACGGTTCCGTTCTCGGAGTTGAATACGGCAACAGCTGTGCCGGCTCCTTCAGGATCCCCGCGATCTTTGATAACGTGACCTTCGTTTCCACGGCAAAGGATCCCGCGTACGGCATATTCAGAAACGTCGAGAGCTGCTATAGCACGGTTAAGGATCAAGACCTCTGTATCACCGTTGACGTCACCTTCAATAGCTGCACCTTCGACTACAAGAATTCCACAGTGTCCGTGCCGATGCTCAACCTCTCCGCTACGAACGGCTGCGACAGAGTTAAGTATAACGTTACCCTCAACGGAGGCGTTATTCTCTCGGACGGTGCGATAGGCTACTTAGATCTCGTCAGTGCCGACGGCGGTGAAAACGGCAGAGCCGATAGCGTGGTATTCCAAGGAGAAACCCACGGAGCACTTAAGCTCAAGCTCCCGAAGAAGTCCGCATCCATCGGAGCTATAAGCTTCGGTGACGGCGTCCATACCTTCCTTAAGGTAGGTAGCGAGGGCGAGCTTGCGGTCTACGAGCTTGGCGAAAACGATCTTTCCACTCTCGTCCCGAAGCTCAGCGTGAGCATGTTCTCCGATTTCGTGCTCAATATTTACGTTCCTAAGAGAAGCGATATCGCTGACATCCTCATAGGAAACGAGAACTTTGATAAAGCAAAGCTTGATACCGTTACAGTAGGCGGCACCGATTATTATAAGCTGACCGTCGAGCTCCCTGCCGCTATGGCAGCAGAGGAATTCACCCTCACTCTTAAAATTTCCCTCTCGGACGGCAACACCGTCTGCGGCAAATGGACTATGAGCATTCCGAGATATGCGAAAAAGGTCGTTGATAACGACAGTGCAACCGACGTTGAGAAGACTCTCGTTAAGAATATGCTCTCTTACGTGCTTGCGGCTTACGGCTACTTCAACGCTGAAAAATACGACTCGGCAAAGGCGGTTATCGAGAGCGTTCTCGGTGACTTTGAGGAGAATTTCGCATTCGACCTTAAGCCCTCGGAAATCTCATCGGCTATGTCGAGCGCATCAATGCACCTCGGAGCTGCCCCCTCGTTCGTTTTCTATCCTAAGTACGATGCAGACTACGTCTTCGTGCAAAACGGACGCACTCTGAAGAAGGATATACTCACCGACGGAAAGGGCGTTACCTACTACAAGGTATACACCTACGCCTACGGAATGACCGAGACTGTAAGCTTCTCTGTAACCTATAACTCGGTAACTTACACAGGCGAATACAATATTGCAAGCTACTACGAGCACGCAAAGGCTCTCGGTGACACCTTGCTCATAACTCTCGTCGAAAGACTTATAGAGTACTCCGAGAGCGCAAGAGAATACAGAGAACAAGTGCTCGCAAATTCCAATTAAAATTCACCGCGCGTCACGGATTTTCCCTTCGCCAAGCCTTGACGTCGGTATATCGCAAATACCTAATTAAATAACAAGCGCGGAGCGTATTTCATTCGCACCGACGGAGGCTTTCCTCGGTTCGTTTGATATAACGCTCCGCGCACGTTTTATAAAACACTTGATTTTTGTTTAAAATAGTGCTATACTCTATACTGTACTTTAACAACGCGACAGTAGGTCCTTTTTAAAAGGAGGATAAAAAATATGAAAATAATCGTAGTCGGAGCAGGAACGGTTGGCTCCGCAATATGCGAGCAACTCGTAAAGGAGGGGCACGACGTTACGGTCGTTGACAACCACGAATCGAGCGTTGCTCAGATCTCCGCGTCGTACGACGTGACCGCCGTTATGGGAAGCTCGGCTAATATAGACGTTCTCTGTCAGGCAGGTGCAAAAACCGCCGATATGCTTATCGCGGTCACACCTATGGACGAGCTCAATATGCTTTGCTGCTATGCCGCAAAGAAGCTCGGCACACTCTACACCGCCGCAAGAATAAGAAACCCCGAGTACACCGCGTTTATGGATCTTATGAAGGCGGATATGAACCTTTCCATGACCATCAACCCGGAGTATGCCGTTGCCAAAAAGATATCGAGAATACTTAAGTTCCACACCGCATCAAAGGTGGATACCTTCTGTGAGGGACGCGTTGAGATCGCGGAGCTTACCGTCTCCGAGAGCTCTCCCATATGCAATCTCTCCCTTCTCGACCTTCGCGAAAAATTCAATATAAAATTCCTCGTCTGCGGAGTTCAGCGCGGCGAGGAGGTCTGCATTCCCTCCGGTAATTTCGTTATCCGCGCAGGTGACACCATTTGCGTTACCGCATCGGACGAGGAGCTCGCAAAGTTCTTCAAGCTTATTTCGGAAGCTCGCCGTCCCATAAAGAACGTTCTCATCTTCGGAGGCGGAAGAGTGACCTATTATCTCGCAAAGGCACTCGGCAAGCTCATCGGAGGCACGACCATAATCGAAAAGGATCTTGCAAGATGCGAGGAGCTCAGCAGTGAGCTCGGCATTACCGTTACCCACGGTGACGGAACGAGGCAGGAGCTTCTTCTTGAGGAGGGACTTGAAAATGCGGACGCATTCCTCGCCCTTTCCGATACCGACGAGGAAAACGCCATCGTATCGATGTACGCAAAGAAGCTCGGCGTCAAGAGAATAATCACAATGATACGCTCTCTTCCCTACGTTGATTTCTTCCGCGACGTCGGAATAGATACCATAGTTTCCCCGAAATCCTCAACGGTCGACTATATAGTCAGATTCGTAAGAGGTATGGCAAACGCTCAGGACTCCGAGATAGAGTCGCTCCACAGAATGATGGACGGCGGCATCGAGGCGGTCGAGTTCATTATCAAGGAAAGCATCGACGGTGTTACCGACGTTCCGCTTTCAAGCATCAAAAGGATAAAGAACTCGCTCATTGCCTGCATCGTTCGTGAAGGAAACGTGATAATCCCCTCCGGTAACGACGTTATCTCAAAGGGAGACAGAGTTATCGTTCTCGTCACCGGCTCCATTAAAAACATTAAGGACATTTTAGACTGATGAATTTAAAAATGATAGGCAAGTTTCTCGGCACGGTGCTCTTGATAGAAGCCATCCTTCTTATCGCACCGCTCGCCGTCGCTCTGTCGTACGGTGAATCGGCTCTGCCGTTTCTCGTAACCATTGCGGCGCTTCTTTTAGTCTCGTTGCCGACGAAGCTCCTTAAACCAAAGAAAACGAGGATATACGCCAAGGAGGGCTTCGTTTGTACGGCTCTCAGTTGGATGATCCTCTCCCTCTTCGGTGCGCTCCCGTTCGTAATAAGCGGAGCGATTCCGAATTATATAGACGCATTCTTCGAGACCGTCTCGGGCTTCACGACCACGGGAGCCTCGATCCTTCCCTACGGTCGCATAGAGGAGCTCGGCTACGGCATCCTCTTCTGGAGAAGCTTCACGCACTGGATAGGCGGTATGGGAATACTCGTCTTTATGCTCGCCCTCGTTCCTAAGTCCGAGGGAAACGTTTTCCTTATGCGTGCAGAGGTTCCCGGTCCCCAAAAGGGCAAGCTCGTTCCGAAGCTCAGGGATAGCTCGATGATACTCTACACTATCTACCTCGGACTCACCGTTCTTCAGATAATCGCGCTTCTTTGCGCAAGGCTTCCGCTCTACGATGCCGTTATAAACGCCTTCGGCACCATGGGCACCGGCGGATTTTCAAACCTCAACGATTCTATCGCAGGCTACGGCAGTCCCGCGGTCGAATGGATAATAGCCGTATTCCTTCTTCTTGCAGGAATCAACTATAACGTATATTTCTTTATCATCGTGAAAAAATTCCGCGAGGTCAAGAAAAACGAGGAGCTCAGAATATATCTTCTCATAGCTCTTTTATCCACCGCCGTTATCAC
>JBGVKA010000110.1:0-2138 GCA_045129715.1 Eubacteriales bacterium
GAGGATCGTCTGCAACGGAAGCGTAGTAATCTTCCTCGCGGAATTCCTTGATCTGCCCCGAAAGACCGACGTGGATGGGATCGTACTTATCGATCTGCTCCATTACGGTTTTAAGAATGGAATATTCCTCGGTGGAAAGAAGTCCCGTATCGGAAAGATCTATGCCGAGCGTCTTCGCCGCTGTAAGAGCGTTGAAATTGTTTATGTAAGCAAAGGTCTGCGCGTAGGTGGTTCCCACGGTGTAATACCAGACTCCGTTAACGTGCATCTCGGGAGAATCGCAATAAGATACGAGATAGTGTCCCTCCTCGTCAAGCTCTACCGTTTTAGTTATAAATCTTGCGGCACTGACGAGTATTTCGTATACGCTTTCAAGTATAGCGGGATCGCGGGTGTAGTCGTAGTATTCCCAGAAGAGCTGAGTCGTAAATCCGAGGTTTCCCGCGGATCTGTCTTTTGCGATCTCGTTGGGGAACGCGGAGGTTCCTATGCACCATCCGTCACCGCCGTCAAGTCCCTTTTTGCTTGAATTGTACTGCGCTATAACGGCAGATGCATTTGCTTCTGCGGCGGGCATATAAGCCTCGTTATATTCTACGTATGCAAGGAACGTCTCGGTAAGATTCGTGCTGAAGGCGTGCCAATAATTCATTTGCACGTTGATATTGTGCCAATATCCGGATGCCCAGGGAGAGTAATTGTATCTGTTCCAGGTTCCCTGAAGATTCGCAGGAAGAGTACCCTCTCTTGAGGATGCTATAAGCAAATATCTTCCGTACTGATAATAAAGCGTCTCAAGATACGGACTGTAATCCCCCGTCTTATATTTCGCGAGCAGATCGTCCGTAGTAAGCGCGGCATCCTCGAGACTTCCGAGATCGAGAGTCACTCTTGAGAAGAGCTCGGTGTAATCGTCAAGATGTGCGTTTTTAAGAACGTTATATCCCTCCTCGTAGCTCTTGCCCGAAATTTTAGCAAGCACGGCGTTCATTTCGCCCTCTACCTTCGCTCTCGTATCGGCAAGAGTGGTATTGAATGTGGGCTTATTTGCATCGGAGGACGTAAAGACGTCACTCGTAAGCTCGTAATCCGTGCCGAGCGTTACGACGATATAAGCACTCGTAGCTCCGTTTACAACGATAGTTCCGTTTTTCTCGGTATGAGATACGCCTGCAGTATCGGTATAGGTGTAGTCCGCAGTACCCGAATTTACCGTACCGCCATTCGTAAACACCTTGTATATTCCAAGGAAATCTATATCGTAATATCCCATTTTGCCGTAAAGCTCGATCTCACCGACTCCGTTTTCAACGGTCGACGTAACGGTACCCGTTTTTGAAGCACCGTCTCCTACCCAAGCGGCATAATCCTGCTGCCACGGAACCGTCGGGCGAAGGGTGAAGCTGAGCGCACCCGTCTCGCTTGCATCGAGGCGTATAACGAGAGCCTTATCGGGATAGGAGGTAAAGTATTCTCGAGTATAAGTCACTCCGTTATAAGAGTAGCTTACACCGCTGAGTGCGGTTTCAAGATCGAGCCAACGAGAATATTCACTTACCTGAGAATTCGGGTGTCCGAAATCAATATAGGTCTCGGAGAAATTATTAAGACCGCCGAGGCTGTACCGAGCTCCGTTCTCGTCATTTCTGTAATATGGGTTGGCGAGAGTTTTTTCGGTTATCTGAATTCTCTCAGTCTCGGTCCTTCCGAAAACGTTGGCACCAAAGTATCCGTTTCCGATTGGAAGGGACCATTTTTCCCAACCGTCGTCGGCTTTATTTGAAACGCTTGAGGCTACTCCCTCATTGCCGTACGGAGCCTCTTCATTATAATGTAAACGCAACGGAACGTCACCTCCTTCAATAATTTCACCTAAGGTCTCTTGAGCGCGAGCGGGGATCATAAAGCTGTAAAACGAAAACAGCATAGCCGCACAGCAAAAGAATGAAATCAACTTTTTTGACATAGCAAATCTCCTTTTCGTTCGGTTGTATATGCTAAAAATCAACCGCTTTTATCTTTATTTTTACAATAAATCACGGCAAATGCGACAAGGGGTTGACATATATACACGCAAATGTTATAATTATAGCACAATTTGATTATATCATTTATGCGATTTATTTTCTATGATAATA
>JBGVKA010000111.1:0-14761 GCA_045129715.1 Eubacteriales bacterium
TCTGCAATCAGAATCGTGCATAAGCCCACCGGTATCGTAGTCGGATGTCAGACCGAAAGAAGCCAGCTCCAGAACAAGGAGACCGCTATCAAAATGCTTAAGGCAAAGCTTATGGAAATAAAGCTTCGCGAAAAGCTCGACAGAATAGAGGACATCCAGGGTAACAAGGCTAACATCGAATGGGGTAGCCAGATACGAAGCTACGTATTTATGCCTTACACTCTCGCTAAGGACACGAGAACCGGATACGAGGACGGTAACATCGATTCCGTTATGGACGGTAACATCGACGGATTTATTAACGCGTATCTCAAGCACATCTCAAAGCCTGCAGAAAATTCTTAAAATACAAGGCGGACGGAGTTATTTTCTCCGTCCGCTTTTTCATTGTATTTTTCAAGCGCAAGCTATCACTCGAGCCAAAGGATCATCTCAAGAAGTCTCTTGACACAAACCGCAATCTCGCCTCTGGTTATCTCACCCGCGGTGATAGAGGTGGCAAGGTTCTCGGTGGTCGTTGCGGGCATACGGATATCGTTGCCTGCCTTGACCTCCTTGGTCTGACTTGCAGTATTGTTCCAGTCGGTAGTAACGAGTCCCTCGTATCCCCACTCGCCTCTTAAAATACCCGTAATAAGCTCTGCGTTTTCGGAGCTTCTAACTCCGTTGAAGAGGTTGTATGCGGTCATCAAGAGCTTCGGCGAGGATTCCTTCACGCAGATCTCAAAGCCCTTGATATAGATCTCACGAAGTGCTCTTTCGGAAAGAATGGAGTTGGATTCCTTGCGGTTTGTCTCCTTGTTGTTGCAAGCAAAGTGCTTGGGCGTGGCAACTATTCTCTGAGACTGAATGCCTCTTACCATAGCCGCCGCCATCTTTCCCGCAACAAGCGGATCCTCGGAATAATACTCAAAGTTTCTTCCGCAAAGGGGGCTTCTGTGAATATTGAGCGCAGGTGTAAGCCACATAGAGAGGTTGTTTTCCTTTGCCTCAACGGCACCTGCCGCACCTATTCTTTCCAAAAGCTCGGTATTCCAAGTACAAGCGAGCATGGTCGCGATCGGGAATGCGGTAGTTCTTACACCGGTTCCGCGATTTATTCTTACGCCTGCAGGTCCGTCGACGGTCATAGGCGTGGGAATTCCAAACGTTGAAAGTCCGCCCATACCACCCGTGTTGGCAACGCCCAAGTTAGGCTTGCCCTTGAGCAGAGCGGCAAGCTCCATATCGGAAAGCTGAGCGATAAATTCATCAAGGGTTATATCACCGCGAGCAACGTCAACGAGCAATTTCTTTTCCTTGTCATCCTTCGGCGGTGCATAGTCGCACTCGTAGGTACACGTAAAGCTTTTGGGCTCGTATTTTACGTCGGGAACGGACACGTATTCGCCGGAGGCGGTAAGACGCTTGCCAAGGTTTTCGGGAGGACAATACTCGGTAAGCTGCTCCGCAACCACGTCCTCTTTAAGTTCGTATTCAAAATCAAGCTTCTTTAAGTTCTTGACGGAATTGCCGACGTATATTCCGTATTTTCCTTTTTCAAGCACCCAAGCAGATCTGCAAACGTCACCGATATCATCATAGGATGCCATCGAATTAACCGCGTATTTTAAAACAATTGTTTGCATTTCTCCGGGGTTTAATTTTTTCGTCTTAGCAAAAGCCGCAAGCTCAAGGCGAGGCTTAGTTATCTTTCCGGAGGGTGCGTTATAATAAACCTGCACGACCTCCTTGCCTGCGAGTGTGCCAACGTTCTTGACGGTAACGCTTACGTTGACCTCACCGTCTACTACGGTAGCTGAGGTGTCCGAAAGCTCAAACTCAGTATAAGAAAGACCGAATCCGAAGGGATAAACCACTCTTTCGCTCATACCGGGAATAGTTTCAAAATATCTGTATCCAACGAAAACGTCCTCGGTGTATTTTACGTAGTCGACGGATTCGTGGAAGCCCTCGGATGAGGGATAATCCATAAAATCAAGAGCGCAGGTATCAACGAGCTTTCCCGACGGGTTGCATCTGCCCGTGAGAACGTTTGCCGCGGCAAGCGCGCCCTCCATTCCGCCCTGCCATATCATAAGCGCGGCGGAAATCCTCGGATCGCTCGCAAACCACGACGTATCCATCATAGCACCTACGTTAAGAACGACGATAACGCGCTTGAAATTATTTAACACGGTATCGACCATAGCGCGCTCAGCGGGACTCAAATTAAAGTAGCAATCCTCACCGTCGTTTCTTCTATCCCATCCCTCGCCGGAATATCTTGAGATGGTGATAAGCGCGGTGTCCGTGAACGCCTTCGCGCCCTGAAGAAGCTCGTCGGGGATCTCGGTCTCGTTGAGACGGCCGACCTTTTCACCCTCGGCGTAAGCGTTTTCAACGTAAGCCTTGTAGTAGAGCGAGAGCTCGTCGTACACCTCAACGTCACCCTGCTTCTTGAGTGCATCGTACACGTTAAGCGTGTATTCGGAGTGAACGTCTCCGCTTCCTCCTCCAACCTTAACGTAATCTATCTGTGCCTTGCCGAATACGGCAATCTTATCATTCTTTTTAAGCGGTAATGCGGAGGACTCATTCTTCAAAAGAACGATTCCCTCCTCTGCTGCCTCACGAGACAGATCAACGTGAGCGCGGCAGCCGGTGATCTTGGTGTTATTCTCTCCTAACGGTAACGCGGGCTGATACTTGATTCTTGCCCATTTTTCCATATACGCCATTGATAAAGCTCCTCCTTGGTGTCGTGCACCACGTTGATTTTATCAAATACAAAAATAAAAGTCAACACCTTTCACGTCTTTTTATTATTTATTTGGAAATAAAACAAAAAAGCGTCAGCAATATATTCCTTGACACGTAGAATAATATATGATATAATTCTTTCGTTATAAAGTCTTTTTAAAGGAATTATCTATATATGAAGAAAACCTTATTAACCCTTCTTTTATTCATTCTTACGTTTTCACTCGCCTCTTGTATATCTACGGATATCTTCAATAAGGGTGAGGACGATGATGGCGGTGACGATAACGTTGACGGAACGAAGCCCGGCAGTGATTTCAAAATGACTGCAGTTATTACCGAGCTTGCAGACAAGATAGCTATCGACGTTATCGAAAGCGAGTATACCTCGGGCATCCACTGGGTGATAATATCCGATGCAACGGAATTTTACGCCAAGGACGGCTCAAGGATCACGCGCGGTGACCTCAAGGTCGGTGACACCGTAGAGATCCTCTACAGCGGTCAGGTAATGATGAGCTATCCCCCTCAGATAGTAGCAGCACGCTTCACGGTCCAATAACAACGCCATAGAAATCAAAAAAGCGAATCCGATCGCAAGCTGCAAGGCAATACTCAAGCGTAACGCTTACAGAGGAAGAACACCCGAAAGCAAATGAATATAACAAAAGCGTGCCGAATTCAGTTGAAAACAGGCACGTTTTTTGCCGAAAAAAATAAAATAAAAATATTTTTCAAAAATGTATTGACAAATGAATTAAAATGTGATAGAATATCAAAGTGCTTAAGTCACGGCTCGTTGGTCAAGCGGTTAAGACATCAGCCTCTCACGCTGAAAACATGGGTTCGATTCCCGTACGAGTCACCAACCATACACGCGTCCAAACCATAAGAAATCAAGTGGTTTAGACGCGTGTTTTGTTTTTTCTATCAGTTTTCCCTTACGCTCTACGGCGGTAAATTCTGTCGTGGGGCGTTTTTTGCGTGCTGTGGCGACCGCTAAGAAGACTTGCGGCGCATTCACACACGCCGAAAAAACGAAGAAGCACCGCTTGAGCTCAAGGGGTGTTTCCTGCGTTTTGAGGCAAGTAGTCGCATATCTTCCCGCAAGAAGCGGGGAAAATGGGGATTTCGGGGATTTTTTACTCGACCCTTGATGTCATATGGTTTAGCCATTTTACAAAAATCGAGCAAAAATGGCACTTGCCTAAGCTCCTCTACGGTCTACCGCGCAAAAAAGATGACTCTCTCCCTGAAAAGAGTGGGGATTTTGGGGAATTGGGGAAACCAAATCCTGATACTGCCCCGCAAGGGGCTCACACACTCCTTGGCGTTCTATCCGAGAACATACGGGGGTGGGGAGGGATACCCCGCTCAGAAAAGGAGAAAAAATGAAGAAAACCACTAACATCTATATTCTTGCCGACACCTCATATACAATGACAAGGCACAAAGAAAGACTCACGGCAACGCTTACGAAAATGAGCCGTGCTCTTGGATTCGCACCCGAAAGAACGAAGCTTCATATATGGGGATATAGCGATAAAGCGCACGTTATTGACCCGCGCGACAGAATACTTACCGAAGGAAATCCCAACCTCGCAGAAGGGCTGAAAGCTATCAAGGATGCTATCCTATATGAGAGAAAATACGCACCCGAACAGACTCGCTCAATCTTCCTACTCTTCTCGGCATACAGAGTTCTTGACGGATGGCAAAAACCGCTTGACGAGTTGTTCAGATTGCGAGAATTTGCGCTCGGTCATAGATACGTAATCAGTTACGGAGAGCCCGAAAGATTTGCTATGAAAGCATATAGAAGCTTCACCGATACGGATGAGAAAATCTTACCGCACTTCTCTGAAGGGAGATTATGCTCACTCGTTGCCGATATTCATAGGAAGGAAAAGAAAAAATGCTATAATTCTTATACCCTCAACTGAGGAAGAAAAGGAGAAATAGCAATGATTTTTACAGAACTTCTCGGCTCTTGGATGCACGATAAACAAGCCTACGTGCTCAAACGCCGAACCTACCTGCGCTATGAAGAAATCATACGCACGCAGATTGCCCCTTCGATTGGAAAACTCGACACGGGTGAGCTTACAATCCCGATATTGCAAAGCTTTCAAAAACAGAAGCTAATAGACGGAAACATGCTCACAGGTAAACCTTTGTCGTCAAATACGGTCAAAAATATGATGTCTATAGTCAGGAATGCGATAGACTACGGACGCGAGATTGGTATAACAATCTGCGATACAAAGCAAGTCATTCCACTAAAGTTTGAGGAAAAACCGATAACCGCATTCAGAAAAGACGAACAGAAGCGAATCGAAAAAGCTGTTGCCGAAAGCAAGAAGCCTAACCACTTCGGTATAGTGCTTTGTCTGTATACGGGGCTAAGGCTCGGTGAGCTGCTTGCGCTGACTTGGGATGATATAGACTTTCATTCGGGTGTCCTGACCGTCAACAAGACGAGCTGTGTTTTGAAAGAGGATGGAGCGTATAAAATCCACGTCGACCGCCCCAAAACAGATAGCTCGGTACGCGTTATCCCGATACCGAAGCCGATCCTCGCAGAGCTAAAAGCAATGCGTAAGAAGAGCCGCGCGGAGTTCGTCATATCTACCTGCCACGGCGGGAGAGTCAGCAACCGTTCTTATCAGACTACATATGCGAAAATCTTGACACGGGCGCGGGTCGACTATAAGAATTTCCACGTGCTGAGGCATACCTTTGCTACCCGCGCCCTCGAATGCGGCACAGATATAAAAACGCTCTCGGAGCTTATGGGGCATAAGAGCCCCGTAATCACGATGAACAGATACGTTCACTCGCTGATGGAAACGAAGCGTAAGGCTATGAATGCCTTAGCTAAAACGATGAATTTCGGCAAATGAAAAAGTGCGCCTTTTAGTATGACTGGCGCACTTTTTGCGTATTTATTATAACATAAAAGCTATGGAAAATCAAGGTGCGCACGCGCAAAAGCTTGTGCAAACGGGAAAAATCTTGATTTTTCCATCTAAAAAGAGCATCTTTCATACTAAATGGTGCACAAAAAAGAAAGGAAACGAAATATGAGTATCGAAAATGAAAGTGTTTTTACTTGGAATTCTTCCACATATAGTGAAAGCACTATAACAATTGAAAATTCCGAACTTGAGCTAAGTATATCCAACGGAGATTATTTGTGGATAACAAATAAGAAAAATGGGAAAAAAGGCATTTTACGTAAAGAGCTAATTATCAATGCCGCATATCAAAGTCCAGGACTTTTAAGGAAAGGCGGCTTTTGCTTGATATGGAAGCCTGAGGTTTGCGACGAACTTGGCGATGTAGTAGAACAGCAAAGAGGCTTTACCATTGAGCCAAACAAAAAAGATGGATTAACACATTATGGATTGGCAAGCCTAACACAAATACTACACCTCAATAAAGTACCCACCGTATAATAAGGAGTTTTGAAATGACAGAAACTGCAACGGAATTTGGAATTCAAACGATAAACGCGTTGGGGTGGGTAATCATCGTGATTGCGGGAGCAATGCTATTAGTCAGCATTTTTCTTGACAAATTCAATGCATTGTATTGCATATTGCTCGGCGGTGCATCATTCTTTGGTACATATCACATCAATTTGCTCGTAAAGAATAACATCATATTCGCCCCCAATGTTGGAGCCAGCGTAATAGATTAAGCGGCAACGCTCTACGGTCTTATGATTGGAGTGTGGGTGATCGTCCGTTTCCTTCCGCTCGTTGCGGCAGGCTTCAGAGAGGTTGAAACGTCTACATATCTTATCCTTGGAACTCTTGTCGAAGAAAGCGATAACGGTGCAACCGCAGGTTGCTTTGCATTAGGTGGAACGTTATTTGTAGGCGCGGGTTTGGGTGTAGGTGCATGTTTTCTTATGAATTTTGCATATTGCAACTCGCTCTATTTTATTGGCTATATTGTTTCGGCACTTCTCACTGTATGGGGTGTAGTTTCAACTGTAAAATCTTTTCTTGATTATTGAAAGGAGAATTAAGATGTCGGAGAATAAAAATACAGTATGGATTTGGGATAAAGAAATATACCCCAAAAACGAGTTGACATTAAAATGCCATAGCTATGTTGTTGGAATTGCAAACGGTGGCGATTTAGTTGTAACAACACGCAAAAAACGTGCTGTTATAATTCGAAAAGAAATGATAGATTATGTTTCGTTTTCGGATTTTCGCAAATCGGAAATCAAGAAAAAGCTTGGCAGTATTGAAATTAACATGCTTGCCAAATACCAAGACGAACTTGCTGATGCACTCTTAGTTGAGGATATGAAGTGTTTGTTCTTCGGAAGCGAGAAAGGCAAGGAAATAGATATGTTTCATACTCTCGCAAGCATTATGTATTCAAACGGAGTAAGAAGCTCTGCAGATGTTAGACGTGAAAACGCCCTGACAAGCCTTAAGAGCAGAAAGCAAAAAATTCTTGATGAGTTTACAACCCGTGATATTAGGTGTTCTCATTGTAATAAAAAATGGCAAATGATAGATGTTATGATGTTGTCCATTATACGTTGTCCATGGTGCGGCGCCGATCTAAGCGGAAAGGATTTTGCGAACTGGTTTGACGATAACTCACAATTCCCAGAGGATTGCACTATAATCAATGGAAAGCTTATCAGTCGCCGCTATTGCAGCGAGGAATTTTACAACATACCCGATTGCGTTACCGAGATAGGAGACGGCGTATTTAACCGTAGCCCCGAAACGATGATTCACATTGGTAAAAATGTTAAGAAGATAGGCAGCTATGCTTTCGCTAATATGCCCTGCCTACAGGCGGTTGAGTTTGAGGAGGGCTGCGAGGAAATAGCCGATAACGCCTTTCAAAATTGTCCTAAGCTTGAATACGTTAATTTGCCGAGCACTCTAAAAAGTGTGAGGTTTGTTGAAGCAAGAGCTTTTTATCCAGGAGTGGTCATTGGGTTGTTTGCTAATTGTCCTTCGCTTAAAAAGATAGTATTACCCGATTGCTTAACCGAACGAGAATACGAAAGAGAAGCAAACTTGTTGCCTCACGATGCTAAAATCTACATTAGATGTTCCAGATCAAGTTTTGCATCAAGTAGCGTAACATATTCTGAGGGCGCAGGATTTTCTGAAAATTACAATATTTATTTTGGAGGAACAAAAATAGGAACTGCTCGGGGAGGTTTTCACGGACCAAGCTATACTACGAAAACGACCGAATACGCTATGCCGGAAAATGTAATATACAATTATTCCGGCACCCCTGATGTAATTCCTTTCTTATGGGAAGCCAACGAGCCTGAATTTATCTTAAAAACAATTAGGGACAAAAAAGAAGAATGCTACTCCATTGATAATGGTGGATTGTTCTGCGGTGTTTACGATGCGGCATCTATCACAGGTTGTAGTATTAAGAAGCCTCGTAGGTTCGCTAACGGCGAGATAGTAGTTGAGATATCTAAAGTATCTCCACGCACTAAATTACGTCGACGCCATTGCGCTTGCAGCCATAAAATGAAATTCGAGTATCCAGCACCAGAAATTCAAAATGTTTTAAAATTTGCTGATATTCTGCGTGAAAACGGCATATTTGTAGAAATAAACGATTAGAGCCTTTCTTAATTTAGGTAATTCCCTTACGGATTACATATAAAACAGAAAGGACAATACGGATGAAAATACTCAATGTAGTTTCTCAGATGTTCCTGATAGCACATACCGCTTTGCAAATCTATGTTTGCATAATGGAGCTTATTTAATCATTGGGTATGGCGTTTGTATTAAAATGTTTTACAAAATGCGATGGATTGGCGATTAAAATGTAATTGTCTTACTGTACGCGCTTTTTCGCGTGGGGAGAGGAAGCTCAAAGTGATTCGTGCTTCTTCTCTTTTACATTTCAACATCTCATAAAAATATATTATAATCTTGGATAGAAGCCAAGGAAACCGAGCTTACGGACTAACACTCCGTAGGCTCTTTTATTTTTCAAAACACACGAAAGGAGGCTCGACACGAAACCTCATAATGACAAAATTTATAAACGACGCGGAAGTGTCAAAATATGCTTTGGAGTCATACTTACCGACAGAGCTCCACACGCGACTCTCTCACTCGGCATTACTTGTCGGGACAGTTCGGGACGGTATACCGTCAGCGCGGGCATGCGTCATCCTCTTGGGAACAGAGAAGGAGCACGACGAGATACTGCGCGAATATCAGCTAAGCGACGCGCTACCCGAAGATAGTGAGGATTTCACGGTGGACGGTACGATCTGGAGGCGGCAGACCTACGTTCTCGATGACGCGGGAGACGGCATAATCTGCTTCTATCCGCTGCCGCCTCGCTGAAAAATTCACACGCTCTCAAACGTTCACGCCCGCCCTATACAGAGGTGATGCCCCCACCGCAAACATGGCGAGAGGGTGCAAAAAAGCACCGAGCGCGGCACGGCACTCGGCACAAAGCAAGACGGGAGCGAACAGCTGCACGCAGTTCGCCCCGATATACATCAAAAAGGAGTAAATCAATATGGAACATACTAAAACTGCAAAGAAAAAGGCAAAAGCACCCGCCCCGAAGCCCGCGAAGGTCAGGACGATAGACCAACTCAGCATAGCCCGTATCATAGCGCAGAAATTCGAGCTCAAGCTCTCGGATGTAGTCTCGATCATCGAAGAGGAGCAGAAGCTCACAATGGAATACGCTCGTATGGGCTATAAGGTCATAAAGAAGAACTACCTCACCATAGAGAGCAAACGCTTTGACGGAAAGAAGGATTGGGTGTGCCCTCTTGATGGGAAGAAGTATACCATTGAGCCTAAAACGCGAGTGCTCGTCAGAGTCGGCGTAGGCTTCAAGAGATATATCTCGGATAAGCAAATGCCCGATAAGCTCTGCCGCTTCGTAGGCGGTGTAGTACCGAGCGCGATATAAAAACAAGAAGCAGAACTCGATAAAAGAGCTCTGCTTCTAAACCTTATTCGTTGGGGGCATTTCTTTCTGCAAAGTATTGTATTACGTTAATCATAGGAAGAACAATCTTTCCTTCCGAATAGGTAATGCTTGATAATACTTCCAGCTTGGAACGAGCGATTGAAAACAGTGCGGCACCGCCGTTGATGTTCAAAAGTTCCATGAATTTATCATCATCCAATTCAGCCGATGCTTTAAATACACCTTCCAAGACAATCTTAAATATATCAGGTTCAAGAGTTTCATCTTCTTTTTTTAACGAAACATCCACCTGCATTAACAATTTGCCAAACTTTGAATCATCTTTAATCAACGGCTTGCTACATTTAATATCTAAAGCAAACGCTTTTTTTGTCTCATTAGATATCTTAATCATGTCAGCCTTAATCTCAACATTATGTATCGAAGAGCCTATAAAATCCAAATCAGCTGTAATTTTATTAAAATCCATTATGCCGCCGCTCCTGCTTGTGTTTTCTCTCTTTTTGGTTGCCAACTACCGAATTCCTCGTTTCGATTACTGTGGTACTTAATGTTAGAAAAATCAAATACTATTGAAGGTGCATTTTCTGTTGCAAACACTTCTACTTCCTTGGTGGTAATTTGTGGATCAAAAGATAGCCCAAGCTTTTCGCAAATATTTACCAATGTGGAAATAGTAAAGTTGTATGTTCCGCTTTCCCAACGGGATACCATACCTTGGGTAACTCCTAACAATTTAGCAAATTGTTTTTGATCTAAACCCATTTCGATTCGTCTTAATTGAATTCTTCCAGAAACTATTGCTAAGATTTCTTCTGATTTTAACTCCTCCTCTTTGCGTCCTTCGGTAAGCCAGTTGTCAATTTTTGTGGTCGTATTCATTTCCCTCTCTCCTTTGTAAAAGTGATCACAGATCAATATACTTCGATAAATATTTTAACCTTTCGTGAGCAATTTCAATCGCTCTATTGTAATCACTATTGCTTTTTTTGCTACTTTCTTTGAAAGCAGCGAGCAAATAGATTTCATTTCCATTTGCATATATGTAAATCACCCTCGGGTTAAGGGGTGATTTATTATACCTAATAGAATATAATCTAGGGTCGGTATTGGAAAGTGGTTCAAAGCCATCGAGCATAAGTGCTTTCATTCCCAGATCCTCTAGCCTTTTAAGTTGTCGATATAGCCATTTATGATATCGTTGGTCGTTTTTAGTTTCACCAGTGATTTTTTTGAATTCTTTCTGAAAAACATCCACTTCATAGATGTGCTTAAATCGTTCGTTTTTCACTCGGTCCAATAGCTTTCACTTCCTTTATAACGGGGTATTAACATTATATTACTTATAAGTAATATTTGTCAATACCTCTTTTTAATTTTACATTTTGTTAACAAATTGCAACATAGTCAAAAAAACGCATTATGGACCATCATACCTTTTAAAAAAGTAGCTTTGCGGCTACTTTTTTTGCAAAATCGCGGTAGGTTTTCATTCTAAGCGTTAGATTCGGTGTATACCGCAGTTTCTACTCGCTATTCTGCAAAAGGAGATGCTTTGACAGAACAAACCCTTGTAGGAAACTACTGGGGGATATACTTTCGCACGTGTGCGCGCGAGGCATCCAACGGCAAATTTTATCTCCTACAGAAAGCGAGGAACTGTTTATGTTCCTACTAAATAACAAACGCGGATGCATGGATTCCGATGACGGCGTAACCATCAACCGCAACGTATGCGCCGCATTCGGCGTTGAAAAAATCGTTCGTTCCCTTGATAAGAACGACGTATCCCCGACAATGCAGATATGGGTGAACGACCATAATCTGCGCAAGTTCAGCTTTGCTTTGCCCGTCACCGATATTTACGAGATAACATCGGTGCTTCGTGCTCTTGCACAGTACGGCGTATTTGTTTATCCCTGCTACCGCCAAGCAACCGAAGCGTATCTCACCTACGAACTGCAACGTTGCAAGAAGATTGAGTACACTCATTCTCGCCTCGGTTGGTTTGAGCACGATGGTGCTCTACTGTATCTGCACGAGCAGAATATACTGCCCGACGGCTTCATATCAAAAAGCGAACGCAAGGGCTTCGGCTTCTCTTTGGGTAGTCGTGAGGCATACGAGAATTTCTTACGTACCACCGTATTTCCTTGTCCCACGCTTGCACTTGCTATGGCTATCGGCTACTCGGCTGTCGTTGTTTCGCGGCTTAAGGATTACGCTGATCTCGACCAAGCAATTATCGTCAATCTCTGCGGTGCGTCAAGCACGGGCAAGACTACCGTATCTCAGCTTCTCGTAAGTGCTTTTGGCTGTCCTAACATCTCTAATAAGGATAGCCTTATCCGTAATTTCCATTCTACGCTCAATGCGTTGATGGCTTCCATTGACGGTATCTGCGGAATGCCGTTGGTGCTCGACGATATAACGACCAATCCGCACATCAATACGCACGACCTGATTTACACTCTCGCGGGCGGCGAGGAAAAGAGCCGCTGCTTCTCTGACGGAACAGTGCGCGACGGCGGTCACGGATGGAACGGCGTTATCGTCATTTCGAGCGAAACGCCGATTCAAGACCAGCATTCAGAGAATCAGGGCTTGAAGGTACGCGTGCTTGACACGGAGGGCATCACGTGGACTCCCGATGCCGCAACCGCAGAACGAATCAAAAGCTTTGTAAAGCATAACTACGGCTATACCGGCAAGGATTTTGCCGATTTTATTTCTACTATTCCCATCACCGAGCTTCTGGAGAACTACGATAGCGCGAAAGCGATAGTACATTCGCTAATGCCCGTAAGAGATAATCTCTCGGATAGGCTTGAAAGCAAGTACGCAGCAATCGCGTTGACTATAGAACTTATGAATGAATGCTTCGGATTGACACTCGATATAGCGGAGTTGATGAAAATATTCTTAACCCCCGAGCAAAACAAGGTGGCTACACGCGATATAGCGTTGCGTGCGCTCGACCATATTAAGAACTACATCATTACCAACCGCGCTAATTTCTACGAGCTTGCCAAGCGATCTAACGATAGCACTTACGTCCGTAACTGCGTGGGCAAGAATCGCGGCTTAATCAAAGCAACCGAAAAAGGAACTGAAGTCTTCATTCCCGTGGAAACCGCAGATCAAATTCTGATATCCAACAATATCAATGAGATCGGCTCTGTCAGAAAGCGTTGGCGTGAGAAGAATATCATAAGGTGTGAGCCTAACCGTTGCACCGAAAACGATTACCTCGGACGTAAATGCTTGCATTTCATTTTCCCCAAGGGTATCCTTATGGACGATATGCAAGAGGACACGCAAACCGCGATAATGAAAAAAGAGCAGGAAAAGCTTTCCGCTCCCGTGGACGATATGAAGTACGATGACGAAGAAGCGATTGAGAATCTCTTCGGGGAGGACTTCAAATGAGCACGGTTAAATTGAAACGTACCACGATTACTAAGCAGAAGGGGCGGCTCGAAGCACCGCCCTTTTTCGATGCACGGAAGCTTTCCGAACATCACTTGAAGCAACTTAATATCAGACTTGCAGAGATTTTTACTGCCAACACACAAGAAGGAGACACCGAGAATGAGACAGCTATACAGCCAAGAGATTAAGCACCTCGAAAAGATGCTGAAGGATAATAAGGCGCGCGGAGTTAGTACCCTCCGCGCCGCAATCTACGCAAGAAAGAGCGCAGAGGACGAACGGCAAACATCGTTGCCGACGCAGATTGACTTATGCACAAAATTGATTAACTCATACGATTTTCTAACACTTACTAACACGTTCAGCGAAGATAACGTCAGCGGTATGTTTACCGAAGGACGCGAAGAATACAGAAAGATGATGGAGCTTGCGGAAAAACGCGAGATTGACGTCATCGTTGTAATGAAATTTGATAGACTTGCGCGAGACCTCGCGGATAGCACCACTACCATTAAGCTATTGAAATTTTACGGTTGCTATCTTATCGCGGGGGATGACGTAAGCAATCCAAACACACCCGATGGCGAATTTTTACGTAGCATACTGCTCGCTCAATCACAATTTTACGCTCGACGGGTTGCGAGCGATGTAATGTCAACCGATATCCGAAACGCAGAAGAAGGAATCAGCGCGGGAGGCAAAGCTCCGTTTGGACTCAAAGTAGTCAACCAACGCTTTGAGATTAACGAGGATGAAGCCCCTGCTATCAAAAAGCTTTTTGAAATGCACGTAAAGGGGCATTCCTATAAGCAGATTGTAGACGAGCTTACACGGCTCGGCTATTACGCACGAAACGGAAAACCATTCAGCTATTCGACGCTAAACGAGATGCTGAAGAACGATAAGTACTACGGCACGTACGTATACAACAGAGAAGGCGGAAAGCGAAGGAAAAACCGCGTACTTAACGAGGACTTCGATGAGGTAAGGAATGCCGAAGCAATTCCGCCGATTATTAGCAAGAAGCTGTTCGATGTGGCGCAAGAACGCTCAGCGGAGCGCAACGCTTGCAGACCAAAGCAAAACGCGAATCCACAGTTCGTACTAACAGGTCTAATTTTCTGTAAGAACTGTGGCAAGTCAATGAGTGGCGAAACGAACGTAGGCGGAAGAAGCAAGCAACGCCGCCGCACCTACTGCTGCCCGAATCACAACGCACGCAACGGCAAGACTTGTCACACCAAGAACATCAATGCAGATTATCTCGAATGCGCGGTCAAGGAATTACTGACCGCAAGTATCAACGACTACGTAAGCACAGCCGACTCCGATATCATAATGGGGTCGCTATACTCGAAGCTAAGGGAAGAAGCGGGAGCTCTCTCCCGTTTTATCTTAGACACGAAGAATAAGGCTGACAAATTCCTTGAAAGGGCGGTGCTCGCAAGCTCGCCCCGAATCGCCGAAAACTACGAAAAGCAAGCGGAAGAATTTATTATTTCCGCAGAGCAAAGCGAAGAAAGGCTTGAAGGAATTAAGCGAAGAATTGAAAATATAAAATCTTGTTTCAGAGGCGATAAAAAGCTGAACGCAGAGGACATCTTCACAT
>JBGVKA010000112.1:0-6157 GCA_045129715.1 Eubacteriales bacterium
TGCCGAGCCGAAGTCTTTATATCCGCCTACGAATGAGTATCCGCTTGAAGCATCCCCCTTGAACAATACCACGGGATACTCGTTAGGATCCGCATAAGCCTCATCGGTGATAACGCCGTACTTAGTGGAAAGTCTCGATGCATCGTAAAGAGTATAAATCGAGCTATCCTCGGTTTCGGTGGCAAGCTTAAATGCTCCGTCCGCACCGCCAACCAATGCGTATTTTGTAGTGGGAGCTGCCGAGCCTGTGGGAAGAACGAGCTTGATATACTCTCCGTTTGCATTAGTGCCGTAGACGATGCTGTCCGCTCTGCCGTTGGAGTTATCGTTCATATAACCGACGAAGCGGCTTGTGAAAACGGATGCCGAGCCCGCAAGAACTGTTCCGCCGTTTACGGTAACGCTAAAAACGATGCGGTCGTTCATATTGGTGTTTGAAAGGTGCTTCAAGGGGAGCATATAAGCGGTGGAAACAGAGTTTACAAAGTCGAAAGTACAATCGTTGAAGGTTGCGTTTACTCTCACCGCCGCGGTAGCATTTCCGTTCTCATAAGTAACGAAAACAACGCCCTTGTTCTTCTCTGATGTCTTTGAAAGGAAGGTTACGCCCTCGAAGGTAAGATCGCAGTAAGCGTCTCTCGAGAGGGTTGCATCATAGCCAAAATTGATAAGAGCTATGTTGATTGAGCTTTTTTCAAGAGTACCGTTCTTAAACGTGATAGAGGGATGCTTGCCGCTGTTGCCGGTAAACGTTCCTATCATCATATAGTTTTCGGTTGCATTGAGGGTATAGCCGTCAAGATCTATAAGGATCTCTCCGTTGAAGCTGCCGAATGATACTGCGGTACCCTTGGTCGTTGCGTCGCGGCGCATAAGAATAACGTAGCTATCGTTTTGATCGTTATAAACGCTGACGATGTTCTCAATGGCTCTGTTAAGATTGTAAGATCCGGTAACAAAGCTTCCGTCATTCTTGAAAACAACTACGGGATAAAGCTCTGCATCAAGATAAGTGGGAGGAATGGTGCCGTACTTAGTCTCTTCACCCGTGGCCTTTTCGGAGGGGAACTCGATCATAAAGGAGTTAACAGCAGGTCTGAAAACGATATCATTAGCCTCAGGATCGGTAGCTTGAGCCTTAAGAGATCTGTAAGCGGAAACGTATTCAACGAACGCAACGTCACCTTCCTTGTTGAAGTAGAGCATCGCGATCATACCTGTCGTTCTTGAATATTTAGCATCCATACCTTGGAAGTCAACGAGCATCTGATAAACGGTATTTCCGTGGTCACCGAAGTCCTTGCGGTAGATAATATCCGATTCCGATATATGTCCGGAGAATACGAGAACGATGTTTTCGTACTTGGAGGCAAGCTCGATCCACATATCGTCACCGTTGTTGAGAAGCTTCTGAGCGTTGTTTGCACTGCTCGAGGGTCTCGGAACGGAGCTGGCCTCGTGGCCCTCAAGCGTGGTTCCGTTAGAGGACATATAAGCGTGAGTAGTGATTATGACCTTATAGTCGGGGTTCTGCTCGATGATGCCGCGCGCCCAGTTGAGCTTCGAGTCGTTAGCACCGTAATCAAGACCGAAAACTAAATACTTATTGCTTTCGTTAGCGGTAAACTTCATATAATAGTTACCAAGACTGTTACCGCTGTAATATCCGATATCCGCTTCGGTGAAGTTGGGGTTGTTTGCAAAGAATTTATCAAGCTGAGCCGTTGAGTCGTGGTTACCTACGATAAGGCTGTAGGGAATATCAGCGTCGTAGAGCTTGTTGAGCTGATCTACGGAAATATCCCATTCAACGTTTGTCTTGTCAATACCGTCGTTAACGTCGTCCTTTCCGTCTCTGTGGGTAATGTCACCAACGCCCATAACGAACTTGATGTTCTTCTCGTCCTTGTTTGCAACGAGCCAATCGTAGATCGCCGCCATCCACTGAGTGCCCTTGTGAGCATCGTCGTAAACGAGGTGCTGAGTGTCTCCGACTACCGCGATGGAGTAATCGTAGTCAAAGTCAAGTCTCGTCTGTTGCCAAAGGGGCTCAAAGTCGTGAGCGTTTGCGGTACTGTCGGTAATTCTCGTGCCGGTCTGGTTTTCGATAAGGGTGAGATCGTAATACGCCATAAGAGACTCGGTAGAAAGTTCGATGCCGTTATCGTAAGAGTTGAAGACCTCGTCAGCCGTGAGCGCACTGCTGTAGATCGCTACGTTCTGTATAGCACCCTTGAAATAGTTGTTAACGGAATACCAATCGTGTCCGAGAGCAAAGCGGAACTGTCTCTGAGAGCCTGCAAGGCTTATGGTGAGAGCCTTATCGGAGGTTGCGGTTGCTACCTCCTCGCCGTTTGCATAGCAGACGAATTCCGAGCCCGCATCGGTAACGGTATGAGTTATTGCAATATCGGTCCATCCGCGTCCTCTGACGTCATAGTCAAAGGTGATCCTCGTCTCTGCGAGATTTGAGTCAATGAAATAAAGCGAGGGCTTACCAACGCTCGTTATCTCAAAGTTTGCGCAGGATATCTCGGCTTCGCGATGGTTACCGAAAATAACGCCCTTTGCGCTTACGGTAGATGCTACGTTGATCGTAGCTCTGTAGGTCATAGGCTGAGATTTGAGCGGATTGGTCATACTGAGCTCGTCAGAAGACTTAAAGGTTCTTCCGCTCTCCGATCTGGCACTACCGGTCGTATCCGCGGAGGCAACGATAGCCACTGCGCAGAAAACGAGAACGATAGCGAGCAAAAGTGTAAGGATCTTGCCGGATCTTTTCATCGTTTTTTCTCCTTAAAATAAAAAAATGTAAAATCACGTTTATGTAATTTTCACACCTGATTTTATCATACGCGCGCGCTAAAAGTCAATCAAGCCAAAGCTGAAATTTTCCATATGTTGAAAATTTTTATAATGTTGCCATATAAATATATGTATAAATTGTATACTTTGTACTATAGGTTGAATTTATATATAAAAACGGCCGTCCGTTACACCGAGGTAAAGAACGACCGCATTTCGCTAAAAAGCTGTATTTTATTTGAAGACTGGCCTTGTAAGCCGGGTTCTGTACGCCTTGCAGCGCGGCAATCATCTATCTTCACTTAGCGTCACCGCCAAGTTCAAGCCAAGAGGCTCTGCCACCATAGCCCTGCCGCGAGCAGCGGCTCGTAAAGAAAGCTAAGGTGTTGCATCGGATAGGGTTTACAGCGGATCTATGTTACCATAGAAACGGGTGAGCTCTTACCTCGCCTTTCCATCCTTACCGTACGAGTACGGCGGTTTATTTCTGTTGCACTTTCCCGTGGGTCGCCCCAGACTGACGTTATCAGTTATCCTGCTCTGTGTTGCCCGGACTTTCCTCGCGATAAGACCTTTCGGCATGTTAACGCGCGATTGCCCCGGCCAGTCCAATAAAGTATACTATAAACTTTCGCTTTTGTCAAGCAAAAGTGCGGATATTGGCGGCTTTCGGAATGATTTT
This sequence comes from Eubacteriales bacterium, assembly GCA_045129715.1. GTDB lineage: Bacteria > Bacillota > Clostridia > Oscillospirales > CAG-272 > UBA1740. Next base: position 3,488 of record JBGVKA010000112.1, read on the forward strand.
CCTGCCTTTAGTCGAAAATAACTAAAAAAATGCACAGGTGGTTTTTATATGCAAGGTGTAAAAATATTCGGAGTTGAGGTTTTGGCAGGAAACAGAGAAGAGCTCTTTTCAGCGGCGGCGGAGCTTATAGATACGGGCGGTGCGATATCCACGGTAAACCCCGAGATACTCGTCGACTCGCTTGAATGTGAGGAGCTTCGCACGGCTCTTTGCGATTCGCTCTGTATTCCCGACGGCATAGGAGTTGAGCGCACTGTAAGGCGGTGCGGAGTATTCACCGAGCGTCTGCCGGGTGTTGAGCTCGGTGAGGCTCTTCTTTCTGTTTTTGCGCTTAGGCTCGGTATCGTAGGCGGAAAAGACGGCGTAGCCGAGCGAGCAATGAAAAGACTGTCGGAAAAATACCCTTCAATAACGCCCGCCTTCGCCACGTCGGGATACGGAGTCGATAAGGAAAGTGTCGTCGAGCTCATAAAAAGCACGGCTCCCGACCTCGTCTTCGTCTGCCTCGGCTCTCCAAAGCAGGAGATATTTATCAAGGCCGTCAAGGGCGAGTGCGAGGGCGTTCTTTTCATCGCGCTCGGAGGCTCGGTCGATATCTATGCAGGTGATAAAAAGCGAGCTCCGAGGGTATTTCGTGCCGTAAAATGTGAGTGGCTTTACCGTATAGCGCGCGAGCCTCACCGTATAAAAAGATTGCCTAAACTCTTCAGGTATGCTGTAAAAAGCCGTGAAAAATACGGTTTTTACCAAAAACTTGGCAAAATATTCAAAAAAAGCAAAAAAAGTGTATGATTTTTTAAATAACATAGAAAAAATTGATAAAAATTAGTCAAAGCTATTGTATATTTGAGAAAACTATGCTATAATGTTAAGCGCGAAATAAAAAATATTTTTTTTGGAGGATATTCAAAAATGGCAAATGTAAAAGTTGCAATTAACGGCTTTGGCCGTATCGGACGTCTTGCTTTCAGACAGATGTTCGGAGCTAAGGGCTACCAGATCGTAGCTATCAACGACCTCACCAGCCCCAAGATGCTCGCTCACCTTCTTAAGTACGACACCGCTCAGGGTCCTTACGGTCACACTGTTGGCTACAAGGATGCAGAGGTTAACGAGAATGGTAAGGTAGTTGCTCCCGGCGCTATCATCGTTGACGGTAAGGAGATCAAGATCTACTCCGAGAAGGATGCTGTAAAGTGCCCTTGGAAGAAGCTCAGAGTTGACGTTGTTCTTGAGTGCACCGGTTTCTACTGCTCCAAGGATAAGTCCATGGCTCACATCACTGCAGGTGCTAAGAAGGTTGTTATCTCCGCTCCCGCAGGCAACGATCTCAAGACCATCGTTTACGGCGTAAACAATGCAAACCTTACTGCAGATGATCAGATCATCTCCGCAGCATCTTGCACCACCAACTGCCTCGCTCCTATGGCTAAGGCTCTTAACGACTACGCTCCCATCCAGTCCGGTATCATGACTACCGTTCACGCATACACCGGTGACCAGATGATCCTTGACGGTCCTCACAGAAAGGGTGACCTTCGCCGTGCTCGTGCAGGCGCACAGAACATCGTTCCCAACTCTACCGGTGCTGCAAAGGCAATCGGTCTCGTTATCCCCGAGCTCAACGGCAAGCTTATCGGCTCCGCTCAGAGAGTTCCCACCTGCACCGGTTCTACCACTATCCTTGTTGCAGTTGTTAAGGGTAAGGATATCACCAAGGACGGCATCAATGCTGCAATGAAGGCTCAGGCTTCCGAGTCCTTCGGCTACAACACCGATGAGATCGTTTCTTCCGACGTTATCGGTATGACCTACGGTTCTCTCTTCGATGCTACTCAGACCATGGTAGCTAAGATCGACGAGGATACCTATCAGGTTCAGGTAGTTTCTTGGTACGATAACGAGAACTCCTACACCAGCCAGATGGTTAGAACTATCAAGTACTTCGCAGAGCTTGCATAAGAGGTACTTTCGTATTTCGGCATAATCGAACGAAAAAATAAAGGGGCATTGCATATGCAGTGCCTCTTTTATTATAATACAAAATTAAAAGAATTAATGTTGAAATTCTCCGAATTTCTTCAATTTATTATATTTTTCGTTCTATCGTCGTTTCCTCGTTCGGCGTACTCTTGTACGCCTATCACTCGTCAAGCGACGATTTCTGTCCAAAATCCGTTCGTACCTATAGCTTAGATATTTTAGTTAAAATCCCACATCGCTCCCACTCGACGTAGGTAACTACGCCTTCGGGAAACGGTGTGGGATTTTCTTCTAAAATCTCGTCGCTATAGCGTATGCTTTATGCTTTGTTATATAATTCACCTTAATTCCGCTTCGCTCCCACTCGACGTAGGTAACTACGCCTTCGGGAAACGATGTGGGATCTTTTCTGAAATCGTCGTTATAGCCACTCGACCGAATCTTGTGCGTGAGCATTGCACCCGCAATGCTTCTTTTTTTCGCTCCGTGTTGTATAATATAAACCCCTCACGCCCGGAAGGGCATATAGCTTGCCGAAGACAAATACCGTTCCAAAAGGAATATCGCAGATCACGGGAGTGATTTATATCGCTGCTTTTTCCGTTTGGATAACACGCAATACCTCGCGTTTTATTTTAACTAATTTTAAATCTTTCCAAATATCATTGACAACCAAGGATAAAAAAG
>JBGVKA010000113.1:0-4718 GCA_045129715.1 Eubacteriales bacterium
AGCGTATTCAACTAAAAACAAAACTGACACCGTATGAAAAACGATGTCAGTTTCAAGAAATAATGAGCTTTTAAGAGCAAACCAAAGCTATTCTATGAAATGTCTTTTTATTTCGTGTCTATTGCCTTGGGTTCACTCCACTAAACCGTCATCGCTCTTTTTGCGTTACACCGTTCCTTTGCTGAAAGAGTGTAAATATGAAAACAAAAGTTGTCATATAGTGTTGCTTTTTGGAATTTACTATATTGATCTGAGAGATATCTTAACCGATAGAAATACTGAAATACACCGTATCTCCGACCTTTTCTCTCTTTGACCGTGCCATTATTCCAACCTCTCTGAGAAGCGAGAGTGATGATTCGAGAGATCGCTCGAAGCGGTATATACCGTCCTCACCGTCGGAACACGGCACCCTCTTTTGCACCTTTTCGTCGAGTATGGTGTCAACGAGTATTTCACAGCGCGAAACGTTCATATTCATCGCGTGTATTTTTTCTATTGCCGAAAGCCTATCCCCGTCACTCGGTAGCCGAAGCAGGCATCTTGCGTGACGCTCGGATATCCCGTATTCTAAAATTTTTTCCTTGACCTCTCCGCCAAGGCTCAAAAGCCTTATCTTGTTTGCGACGAACGATTGACTTACGCCAAGCACCCCTGCAAGCCTTTTTTGTGTCATACCCTCGATGCTCATCATCGCGCGTATGGATTCTGCCTTTTCAAACATATTCATTTCTACGTCCTCACTTCCCCTGAAGGCTATATTTCCCGAAAACGAAATATATATCGTAAAAGGAAAATAAAGCGTTCCTTCGCCGTTATTTTATCATAAATGGGAGAAGAGAATGCTCGCAATATGTCAAAGCGCGGAATTTGCGAAAAGTTAACGGTGATTTGCTGAAAGGCACCTGACCGTGTGAAAAAACTCCTTGTCTTAATTTTCCTTGATACCCTTTCTGAAGTTCCTCGGTGACACACCGACTCGCTTTTTGAAGCTTCCCGAAAAATGATATTCCGATGAGAAGCGAAGATACTCCGCAATTTCGTTTATCGGGGTTTTCGTGCTCTTGAGGAGATTCTTTGCAAGCTCTATCCTTACGTCGATAAGATATGCGTACGGAGTCGTGTTATAGGCTTCCTTGAAGCTTTTCGTGATCTGCGATTTTGAGCGGTAGAACCTTTTCTCAAGGTCTTCCATCGTGATATCCTCGTTGAAGCCGTATTCGAGGTAATTCTTTATTTGCGCGGCAAGGGAGAGCTCTCCTGCGTTTAATTTCTCCCTTTTGTACGATGCGATATCTATCATCATAGAGAAAAGTATCCTGCTTATCGGCAAATAAAGATCGTCGCACTTGCGCGAGAGTCCTTCAAGCTTAAAGATATCCTCAAAGTGATGCGAAATATCTATACCGTGAATGACTCTTTCCTCGATCTTATAGCTTTTTAAAAAGTCGAAGAAGAAGGAGCTTCTGAAGTTTATCCAGTACTTTTTATAAGGATCCTTCTTGTCTGCGTAGTATTCGCAGTGATCTGCGGGATGAACGATATAAACGTCGTTTGCCGCGAGCTTGTGCTTCGTGCCGTTTATCTCTATATAGCCGAATCCCGAAACGATATATTCGACTATAAAGCAGGGGGACGGGTTTCGCTTTATGCGGTAATTTTTATCGGGATAGGTTATCCCGAAGCGGCTTATCTCGAGAGGTAATATCTCGCTTGAGGGGATCGGGGAGAGCGAGATCTCCTTTTCAAGACCGCTGAAGCTTTCAATGTCGTTGTTTCTTATAACGTCAAAGGTTGTATATTTTTCCATAACGCGCCTTTTTTATATCTTTTTAATATATAAATCCTCTAAAATGGATTTTATTTTGTATCTTTTATGCTATAATTATAGCATAGAGATAAATAGCTGTCAAGCGTTCTGTCTCTCAATATATAATTAAAAGGAGAATGAAATGAAAACTAAGACGTTTAAATCCCGCAAAATTTACATACTCTTAGCGTTTTTATGCTTTGCGACGTGCATCCTCGGTGCAATGTCACTCAGCGCAGGAGCAGCGGAGCTACCCGGTAAAAGCTTTAGTGCCGCAGAGCTCTATGAAATGAAGAGTAATATAACTCCGGGCGGCTCAATAACCTTTGAAGCCGAGATATATCTTCCTGAGGCAAGAAGATCCGGTAGGGCGGGCTCTATGATTTCGAATTACAACGGCGGAACGTATAAGGAGTCGTGGGCGTTCGAAATAAGAAACAGTCATTTGTTTGCATTTGCCGACAATGGAACGCTTTATAAGGAGATGAGCTATGATATATCAACTCATATGGGAACTGATGCAGATCCCAAGTATGTGAAAATAGCGGTTACTGCCGATACCGCTACCGGCGATATTTCTCTTTACGTTAACGGTGAGTATAAAGAAAAAATTAACTATTCCGGCATAGCTTCGGACGTATTTAATACTTCTCAAACGCTTGTTATTGGCGGAGATAGACGTTCTTCAAACACCTCGTATTTCTTGGGAAATATGAAGAACGTAGCAGTATATAAGGGCGTCCGCGGTGCCGATGCTATCGCAAAGGATCACGCAGCGACGTTCTACGATACTACCGATTCGAATCTTCTCTTTGCATATGATTTGACCGCTGCAAAGGACGGATTTATGAAGGATCTGTCCGCTAACAAAAACGATGCTAACAACAAGAATTGGAAGACCACCGAGGGAACTACCTTCATAAGCACCACCAATATTCCTTACGTAACCAAGGATTATACCGAGGCTCCCCTTACTTACGAGGCCGTTGTATATGCGCCTATGGGTGTTACCGATACAGGCTCTATCATAGCGAACTATCCCGATGCAAACGGTGATAGCTTCTTATTCCAGGTAAGAGGAAACGGACAGCCCGCTATATTCATTACCGATCAGGGCGCAAACCGTATTAATTACAGATTTAATTACGACATAAGACGCAATGCCTTCGTGCATCTTGCTATAACTCAGGAAACCGTTGGAAGCGATACTGTGTTCAAGTGCTACGTTGACGGTGAGCTCGTAGATAGCTACACTCTTAAAAACTACGTATTCAAAATGGATATGGAGGCATTCGCGGCAACGAGACGTGTGTCACTCGGTCAGTGCGGACGTGCGAACCTTTATTGGAAGGGTAGCATAAAGAACGTTGCAGTTCATAACAAGACTCTTACCGCAGAAGAAATTAAGGCTTCCTACGAGAGTGGTGTTAATGCCGCGAACGATGACGTCATCGCTTATTACGATCTCACAGCTCCGCTTAAGGACGGTATGATCCTTGATAAGTCTGATAACGGACATCACGCAAGCTATTATAACTGGACCGCAAGCGAGGGTAGAAAGTTTACCGAAACAGAGGAGCCCGTTTATCTTACAAAGGATATCGTAGATGCTCCTTATACCTACGAGGCTGTAATTCACGCACCTATGAACGTAGACCGTCCCGGTGCAATTATCGGAAACTATCCCAATAGTAACGGTGATAGCTTTATGTTCGAAATAAAGAGCGGCGGTAAGCCGGGTATTTATATTTATGAGAACGGTGAAGCTAAGGTAAATCACGCATTTAATTATGACGTAAGATGCAGTGCGTTCGTTCACGTTGCAATAACGCACGAAACCGTGGATGGAAATACCGTATTCAAATGCTACGTGGACGGTGAGCTTGTGGACACTTACACAAAGAATAACTATGTGTTCACAATGGATATGCAAAAAATGAAGCTTACCGGACCTGCATCTCTCGGCTCTTGCGTGCGTAAGAGCCTTTACTGGCACGGAAGTATGAAGAGCGTTGCCCTTCATAACAGAGCCTTGAGTGCAGAAGAAATTAAGGCATCCTACGTCAACGGTGTTAATGACGAATCAAACAGCTTGATCTTACACTACGATACTACCGGAGATCAGGCAACTGCTGACGTTGTAATTGATAGATCCGGCAACGGATACGATATGGCTCATCTCTTCTACGAGAAGGACTTCACTACAGAGGATTACGATTATTCCTTCGCAGTAGTAGGTGATACTCAGTTTATGGTATATAACGATACGGTTTACGGCACTGATTATACCAAATATATCTACGACTGGATAGTTGATAACTACGATGCGAAGAAAATGCAATACGTATTCGGTCTCGGAGATATAATCGATAACGGAAAGTTTTCCGACGGTACCGGCTCGTCAAGTGCAGAATGGGCTTATGCTAAAGAGCTTATCGTAAGTACTCTTGGCGCAAACAATATCCCTTATTCCGTTATAGGCGGAAACCACGACTTTATGCGTCCTTGGGACACCGGCTTTAACAAAACGTTTGGAAACGAGCCTACGTTTACGAAAAACATCACGGGATACTATCAGGGCACTGAGGTTTATAACTATTACATCAACTTCGAGGTAGGAGAAACACCTTATATGCTTCTCGCCTTGGAATACGGTGCGAACGACGACGTTCTTGCTTGGGCAAACGATATAGTTGCGGCTAACAGTTACAGACGCGTTATCGTTACTACACACGGATATATGTATTCCGACGGAACGACTCTTGACGGCGGCGATTACGCGGCACCCAAGCCTAACGGAACCGATAACGTGAATTATCTCAAGTATAACAACGGTGATGAAATATGGGAAAAGTTCGTAAGAAAGCACGCTAATATAGCTCTCGTTCTTTCGGGACATATCGACTAC
>JBGVKA010000114.1:0-2869 GCA_045129715.1 Eubacteriales bacterium
TCCCGTAAACCGCTATGACGACGATTCCTTCCTCGTTATGGTTACAAAATACGGTGTAATTAAGAAGACGGTAATTGACGAATTCGAGCAGAAGCGTAAGGGCGGTAAGATAGCGATCCTTCTCGACGAGGGCGATGAGCTTATCTACGTCGGCCACACGTTTGGCGAGGACGAGCTTGTTATCGCGACGAGAAACGGTAACGCGGTAAGATTCCCTGAGGATACAGTCCGAGTTATGGGAAGAAGCGCGCGCGGCGTTAAGGGTATGAAGGTAAGAGACGATGACTACGTTGTCGGCGTATCCGTGGTTGACGAGGAAAAGCAGCTTCTTACGATTACCGAGCTTGGATACGGTAAGCGTACTCCGTTCACCGATCTTAAGGTCAAGAAGAACCGAGGCGGAAGCGGCGTTCAATGCCATAATATCACCGATAAGACCGGTCTTCTCTGCTCTATCGCAACCGTTTCTGATAAGGATGACCTTATGATGATAACCGACGGCGGTACAATTATACGTACGCCCGTAAAGGATATTCCCTCCTATTCGCGTGCGGCGAGCGGTGTTATCGTTATGAGACTTGACGAAGGACGCTCACTTGTTAATTTTGCGCTTTGTCCTAACGAGGAAGAGGCGGAGGAGCAGGCTGCGGCAGCGAATGCGAATATTTCCGCAGAGGAGATAAACGTTGATCCATCCGAAATACACGTTCCCGATGACGTAGTAGACGCAGATTCCGATTTTGAATAAAGAAAATTTTATCGGGCATAAATGCAGATAGCTTTTGAATGAGGCTTAAGAGTATACCCTACTCTTAAGCCCGTTACAAGAGAGTTTCCTTATATAATTAGTAAAGAAAGAAAAGTGTATGAACAAAAAAACGATCGGACTTGACCTTGGAACGTCCATAGTCAGAATATGGACGAAGGAAAACGGAATAATACTGAGACAGCCAACCGTGGTTTCCTTGAACAAGACTACGGGTTACGTTGAAAAAGTCGGTTTTGAGGCAAAGAAGATAATCGGAAAGACGGGCGGAGAGCTGTCAAACGTAAATACCTTTTGCCCTGTTAACGACGGTGTTATTGCCGGAGTTGACGAAACAATTAAAATGCTCTATACATTTTTTAAGGATGCCGGTCTTCAAAGCGTATTCTCAAGACCGTCGATAATAGTCGGAGTTTCTGATTTTGCAACCTCCGTCGAACGCGGCGCGGTAATCGATGCGCTTTTCAGAGCGGGTGCAAAGAGCGGCGGTGTCGCGCTTGTACGTGAGCCCGTTGCGGCGGCGCTCGGAGTCGGACTTCCGATTGATATTCCGCGCGGAAACATGATAGTCGATATCGGAAGCGGTACTACGCAGGCGGCGATCTTCTGCTTTGATCGCGTTGTTGTCTCACGCTCGACAAACGTCGGCTCAAAGAAGTTTGACGAGGCAATAATGTCGTATATGAGCAGCCGATACAATATAAATATCGGCGTCAACGCGGCGGAGGCTACAAAGATAAGAATTGGCTCTGTAATCCCGACCTTCAATCAGAAGAGCGAGATAATAATGGGCTTTAACAGAATACAGAAGCGTCCCGATAAGATAACCGTAAATTCCAACATAATCGCAGAAGCGTTGTCGGATCACAGCAAGGCTATAATCAAGCTGATAAAGGACGTGCTTATGGAGGCACCTCCTGAGATCTGTGCTGATATTTACGATAACGGAATAGTACTTACCGGTGGCGGATCTCTTATAGACGGAATGGCGAAGATGCTTGCTTCCCATCTCGGCATAACCATAAAAATGTCAAAGGCTCCTCAGGATGACGTTATAAACGGCATCGGCAGGATCATAACCGAAAATCTCGAGCAGTATATAGAATATGAACCGTAATAAAAGCTCCCGACGATCCTTAAAGGATAGAACGGGAGCATTTTTATTGAGTGTTGTTTTGGGTTGAAGAATATATCTTTACAATTTCCTCACCGAATCTTTTGCCGAGCAGGAATTCGTAAATAGCATCGTAATGTCCGAGGTCGGGCTCGTAATCCGGCTCGTTCATGGTTGTAAATCCGAGGTCTATGGTGGAAAAATATATATTTTTGTCCGACAACTCGGAAAATCTTCGCTTGGCTTCGTTTACGGTCGGATATCCCGGCTCACAGTAAGGACTGCTTGAAATCCCCGCATCGATAAAATAAACGCCGTCGCCGAAAGGACTGTATTCAGAAAGATCCTCACGAAGGTATTTTACGAAGGAGACGAGATTTTTGTAATAGCGTTCTGCCTTCTCCTCGGAAGTATCCGATTCGCCCTGCATCCAGCAGACAGCCGCAATCTCGGGAATAAATCCGTTTTCAGTGAGCTGCTGCATATAAAAATCAACAAAAGAAATAAACGCATTATATATTGATGCCCGTTGCCTGTTGAAAAGCCAATGGTGATTGAGCGAATAGCCGGACATCGTATATTTCAGGATAACCGTTTTTTCGTCCTTGAAGGCTTCCGAAAGGACGTGCGCCATTCCGGCCTCGGGACCGAAAAATCCGCTTGCCGCACCGCAAGTAAGGTCTACGGGGCGGAATTCGCCGTGTGAGGTTGCGTTGTGATCGTCGATGCAGTAATTTATCAAGACGTTTTCGTATCCGTTTTGTGCTTTTTTAAAATTTTCCTTGTCAAGACTCTTTTCAAGGTAAGATACTATTGACGATCCGGATGCGTTGCTCTGACCTATAAGTAATATAACCTTGAGCTTTTCGCCGTTTCCTGTCGGCACCTTGTCGCTCTTTTCATAATCGGTATTCATATTAAGGGCATAGTCCTCGTATTTTTCAACGTCCGCGGAGCAGGAGGAAGAAAGAAGGACAGCAAATAAGATA
>JBGVKA010000115.1:0-2101 GCA_045129715.1 Eubacteriales bacterium
GAGTCGTCCACCAATCTTTTAAGAGTGTCGCTTATCTCGGACATAACGAACGAATCGGAGAAATGCAAAATATATCTTTCGTAAACGGAGCCACCCTCCACCTCTACGCAGTGATATTCAAAAGGACGTATGAAAACGAGAGTTCTCGGCTTAAGCTCAAACTCCGCTCCCTCTATAAGATACCGTCCCTTTCCCTCGGCAACGTAGAGTATCTCGTATTCGTTATGACAGTGCCTGGTGCTCAGGCTCTCGTTGTTAGGCTCGTTAAAGTTATGCGAAAATTTAAACGATTTAAGAGCTACCGTACAGTTTTTCCTCATCTCTTCCTCCGCGTCGCAAAGTATTCCAACGTATATTATAACACGCGCGTGCAACATTTGCAATAGTTTTCGCAACAGTTACAATAAATATTTTTGAGAAAAACTTGAAAAAATACTATAGGTATGTTAAAATAAGGGCAGCGAAAACACAACAAAGGAGAATTTTTATGAAACTCGGTGCACAATTTTACACTCTTCGAGAGAAAAACAAAACTCCCGAAGGACTTTACAATTCCTTCAAAGAGGTAAAAAAGATAGGTTATCAGGTAGTTCAGATGTCTGCTATCTGCCAGATCGAAGCAGAGAGACTTAAGTCCTTCTCTGATGAATTCGAGCTCCCGATCACCTGTACACATTCTGCTTTTGACCGCATAGTCAACGATACCGACGCTATTATCAAGGAGCACATCACTTACGGCTGTCCCGTAATCGGAATCGGCTCTATGCCTAACGAATACCGCGGAAGCATTGACGGTGCTCGCGCATTTATGGACAAGATTCGTGAGCCCATGAAGAAGATGGAGGATGCCGGCCTCAGATTCGCTTATCACAACCACGACTTTGAATTTGTTGACCTCGGCGGCGTTTGCTCCTACGATCTTCTTATGGAAGAGCTTCCCACCCTCAACTTCATTCTCGATACGTATTGGTTCAAGTATGCTGACCGCAGCTATCTTGACTACATAAAGCTTATGGGCAATGAAAGACTTACGAACGTTCACTTCAAGGATATGAAGACCGAGCCTAAGGGTGATATCTGTCCTTGCGGTGTAGGTACTATCGATTTCGCTCCCGTTGTAAAGCTTTGCGACGATCTCAAGATCCCCTACGCTCTCGTTGAGCAGGATAATGCTCCTAAGCTCGGTGACGAGTTTGAGCAGCTCGCAACAAGCTACAACAACCTTAAGCACCTCTTTTGATCACAATTTGAAAGGATAATATAATGGCTAAGTTTGTGTTCTCTGCTTTTGCAGACGAAGCCGGTGCATCCCTCGACGAGCAGATCAGTGCTCTTAAGGGCAACGGCATCCATTACATCGAGCCCCGAAACATCGACAACAAGTGTATCGTTGATTTCACCGATGAGGAGCTCCTCGCCATCAAGGCTCGCCTTGATGAAAACGGAATCAAGGTAGGTTCTCTCGGATCTCCTATAGGCAAGTATCCCATTACTGCCGATTTCGACGAATATATTCCCAAGGTAAAGCGCGCGATCGAGGTAGCTAAGCTTCTCGGTACCAACTATATCAGAATGTTCAGCTTCTTCGTTGAGCAGAACGAGCTCGAGCAGTACAGAGACGAGGTTGTCAGAAGACTTCGCGAGATGGTAAAGATTGCAGAGGCTGAGGGCGTAGTTCTCTGCCACGAGAACGAGTCTAAGATCTACGGTCAGATGCCCGCTGAGGTTCGCGACGTTCTTACGTCCGTTCCCGGTCTTGGCGGTATCTTCGATGCGGCTAACTACAGAATGAACGATGCAAATACTATGGAGGGTATCGGTGCTACGCTCGTTAACTTCAAGTATATGCACATCAAGGATGCAATTTTTGCGGATCAGATGATCGTTCCCGCAGGCGAGGGCGAAGGAAGGATCGGTGACGTTATCGACGTTATTAACGGTCACACCGACGAGACCGTATATCTCACTCTCGAGCCTCACCTCCACACCTTCAACGCATATAAGCTCATAGACGATCACGAGCTCAAAGGAAAGCACGTATTTAACAACGGCAGAGAGGCGTTTGACTTTGCAGTAGGCGCACTTGAAGCACTTCTTATAA
>JBGVKA010000116.1:0-15876 GCA_045129715.1 Eubacteriales bacterium
ATATCCGCCGCCACAGAACCGATTACAGATACGAGGTTGCAGAAAATCCCGTTGCCGAGCTTCGCAACAGAAAGTGCGACAATACCGATGTCGGAAGAAAGCCCAACGCCGCAGGATCCACCGATTTCTACTGCAACTGAATTTAAATCGGCTTTTCCGAATTTTTATAAGGACTTTTGAAAGTGAAACCGCCCGAACGCTAACTGTAACAGAGCGTTCGGGCGGTATTTGTTATGTGATTTTTCGGTTAGAAAATTATTCGGTAAAATGATAGCATCCGCCTTCGAGCGTGTGCGATGAACCGGAGGGAAGAGTAAGTATTGCACTAACGCCGCTCGGGATCTCTATTTCATAGAAAACGTCATCTCCCTTGTAGTACCAATGAACGCGTATTTTTCCGTTTCTCGTATCGATGGATGCATCTGCAAAGCCGAGGCGTTTGTCCGGCTGAGGCTCGATGGTTACACGTTTGTAAGCAACGTCCTCGTCGGTAGGCTTGATTCCTACCGCAACACCGAATATCCAGTCGAAGACGGCACCGTAAGCGTAGTGGTTGAAGGAGTTCATATGGTGGCTCCAGAAGCTGCCGTCCTCCTTCAAGCTGTTCCAATGCTCCCACATGGTAGTAGCACCGTGTGTAACGGAATAGAGCCACGAGGGGTTATGCTCTGCGAAGAGAAGTGAATAGGCAACGTCCGCTCTGCCGTTTTCCGAGAGCGCGTGAAGAATGTAAGGAGTTCCAACGAATCCGGTGGTCATCTTGCCTCCGTTTTCCTTTATCAGAGAAACGAGCTTTTCGGTAAGTGCTGCCTTTTCGTCTTCCTCGGCAAGTCCAAACTTCAAAATAAGAGTTATAGCGGTTTGAGTCATTCCGCGGTGCAGCTTGTCAACCTCGTTGGTTTTTCCATCGGGACAGATCTCGGTCTTAGGTAAAATTTCCTTCGGCATACCGTTTTCCATAAAGTATTCACGGAAACGGCGGCGTACGTTCTTGTAAAGCTCGGTGTAATGATCGGTGCTTTCGCCGAGAGCCTTACACGCTTTTATGAGAAGACTGAGTGAGTAAGCGAAGTAAGCGGAAGCGATAAGGTCGCAGGAGGTTGCGCCAACGTACGAGTCCTCTCCCGCATCCATAGCCAGCCAGTCACCGTAGTGATAGCCGGTAAGCCAAAGATATTCTTCGGGACCGACACCGTGCATATACTCTACCCATTTTTTCATCATCGGGAGATTCTTTGCAAGAAGCTTTTTGTTGCCGTATGCGAGATAAATTTCCCACGGAATAACGCAGGCTGCATCACCCCAAGCGGCAGAGATCCTCGTAGCATATCCCTTGAAGCAGTTTGGAACTATTCCGGCTACTGCTCCGTAGACACCCTCTGCGCCTTGCTCGAGCGCCATATCCTCAAGCCATTTTGTGAAGAACCTTTCCGTGTCATAGTTGATAGATGCGGTCTTGGCAAATACCTGAGCATCGCCCGTCCATCCGAGCCTTTCATCGCGCTGCGGACAGTCGGTTGGAATATCAAGGAAATTGCTGCGCTGTCCCCAGATAATATTATGATAAAGCTGATTTATTTTTTCATTACCGGAGGTAAAGCTGCCTATCCTCTTCATATCCGAATAAACCGCTATCGCTGTGAATGAGGAAGCGTCAACCTCGTCAAAGGGGTATTCGTTAAGTCTTATGTATCTGAAGCCCTGGAACGTGTAAGAGGGTTTAAAGATATCATTTTTACCGGAAAGAATATAGGTGTTTTCGTTTTTTGCTGATCTGAGGTTTTGCGTATAGAAGTTTCCGTCCTTATCAAGCACCTCGGCGTGATTTATAACTATTTTGTCACCGCGGTTTCCCTTAACGCGAATTTCAACGTATCCGGTCATGTTTTGACCAAAGTCAATAACCAATTCTCCTTTTGGGGTGCGAATGACCTCTTTTGCTGCGATGCGCTCGTGTTCCTTTATCCATTCTCCGCTTTGAGCCTGAAGCTTTGTTTTAACTTTAGACTCTTTTGCCTTGCCTATGAATTTGGGTTCAAGAGTGAGATCTACCGTTTCACCGTTGTAGATATCCGTGAACGTAACTACCGATGAATAAACATCCCAGTCTTCGTCGGTTCCTACGTACTGCTTGCTTCCGTCATCAAAAACAAGCTCGATCTGTGCAATAAGTGAAGTATGGTTTGCAAAAACGTGTGTTTTGTTTGAATAACCGATCGTTCCGACTGCCCATCCTTGACCAACACCGATCTCTATCGTGCTATCGTTTTTTATCATATCGGTAACGTCGTATTTTTGATAAAGGACTCTGTTGCTGTAGCTTGTGAATCCTGGGGTAAGCACCGCATCGGAGACCTTTTTCTTATCGATAAAGGCGTTGTAAATTCCCATAGCACTCGCGAATAGGGTAGCCTTTTTGATCTTTTTCTTAGTGTCGAGCCTCTTCGAGAAGGTCGATGCAGCGACACCTACGTCAACGGGTGACGTTATCCATTTTGCATTTTTAAGCATAAATAATCCTTTCCTCCGTGAACGACGTTCGATCGAAGCATGACTCACTTTGCTGTCTGTCGTTGGGTATATTAAGATATATCTCAATATACCACGATAACGCACCTGTGTCAATACGCCTTGGTCAAAAACAAAAAAATCGTCTGTTTTCACAGTAAAAAAACACCTTTTTAGGACGAATTGCCGATGTATATAAAAAAATATAAAAAAATTTAATAAATGTTAACACAAAGCTGATTTTTTGTGATATACTATACGTAACGTTGCTTTTAGGGAGATAGAGGAAAAGGAGGCGCTGCAATGTTCGGATACGTAAAGCCATATCATCCGGAGCTGCTCGTTAAGGAATACGAGTTTTATAAGTCGGTATATTGCGGCGTTTGCCGTTCAATGAAAAAATGCACGGGTGCGTTATCCAACGTTTTGCATAGCTACGACAGCGTTTTTCTCGCCCTCGTCCGTATGCTGTACGTTCCCGACGAAAGCATCGGTGTAAAAAAGCAAAGATGCATAGCGCATCCCGTAAAGAAAAAGAATATGCTTAAGACCAACGAGGCGACCGATTATACCGCCAAGGCGTTCGGCATCCTTACCTACTATAAGATAAAGGACGATATCAGTGACGAGAGGGTAATGAAGAAAATGGCTACGAGCCTTTTGAGGCCTATCTTCTCCAAGGCTAAAAACCGCGCGAATATGGTCGAGATCGCGAAGGTGTGTCACGATAAGCTCAGCGAGATCGGACGGCTTGAGTCCGAGAGGGCAAAAAGCGTGGACGAGCCGGCAAGACTCTTCGGAGAGCTCCTCGGAGCCGTGTTTGCCGAGGGACTTGAGGGCAGTGACAGGCTCGTGTGCTATACCGTCGGCTTCCACCTCGGTAAGTTTATCTACGCCGCCGATGCCGCAGAGGACTACGAAAAGGATAAGGCAAGGGGAAGATACAATCCCTACGTTGAGATTTACGGCGGAGCGGAGCTTACTTACGAAAACAAGCAAAATATAAAATGCGCCCTTCTTCTTGAGTGCAAGAGCCTCGAGGGAGCGGTGAATCTTTTGCCCTTCGGTAAAAGAGCGATAATTGAAAATATAATAAATAATATCATATATCTCGGACTTCCGAAGCGTATCGAGTTTCTTGATCAGGACGGCAGGGAGAACGGGGGAAAGGCAGAAAAAAATGAGCAATAATTACGGAAAGGATCCATTTGAGGTTCTCGGTGTTTCTCGCGGAGCGAGTGACGAGGAGGTAAAGAACGCCTATCGCGCTCTCGTTAAGAAATACCATCCCGATAACTACGATAAGAACAATCCCCTTAAGGATCTTGCAAACGAGAAGATGCAGGAGGTCAACCGCGCGTACGACCAGATCCAGCAGATGAGAAGCGGTAACGGCTACGACGGCAGCAGCACGTATTATTCTCAGGGCGGATACAGTGGCGGAGGCTCCTCTGCGGATCCCATTTACACTGAGATCAGAAACGATATAAACCGTCATCGCTTTGCGGATGCGGAGAGAAAGCTTCTTGACGTTGATTTTTCTTCCCGCGTAGGCGAGTGGCACTATCTTATGAGCCTCGTTCTTATGAGCAGAAACAACGTTTCCGACGCTATGCGCGAGCTTGAGATAGCTTGCAATATGGAGCCTGCTAACGTTGAGTATCAGAGAGCAAAGGAAATGTTCAACACCAATGCAAGAGGCTACGGTAACACCTATTACGGCTCTGCGCAGGGCGGAGGATACCGCCGTCGCACCTCTACCGACGAGGCTTGCGATTGCTGTGCAAACCTTATCTGTCTCGATTGCCTTTGCGAGTGTATGGGCGGCGACCTTATCGCTTGCTGTTAAGCTATGAAGCAGACTAAAAAAATAACGCTCAGTGCCGCCTGCATAGCTCTTGGCGTGCTCTTTATGGCACTCGGTGCGTTCGTTGAGGTGCTCGACCTTACCGTTGCCGCGCTTTCGTCCTGTCTTATGGCGTTCGTCTTCATAGAGATAGGAGATAAGTACGCCTTTGGCGTATGGCTTGGCACGTCGATACTCGGTGCGATATTCTTCACGCATAGCTTGGTTTGGGTGACGTATTTCCTCATCTGCGGAATATATCCCATACTAAAGGCGTATATAGAGAAGCTTAAAAGAGTGCTTTGGATACCATTGAAGCTCGTCTTTTTCGTGATATCATCGCTTCTTATGATACTCACCTCGGAGGCTCTTCTCGGAATTCCGTTCTTTGAGGACACTCTGAACGTGCCCTTCTTCGAGAATAACGCGGAGCTCTTCAGATCGATAATAGTCGGAGCACTTATTCTTGCGCTATTCGTGTACGACGCTTTTATGACGGTTATGATAAGAACCTATTTCTCGTCATTCCGCGACAGAATAAAAAGCGTCTTAAAGTGATACGGCATCTCAAATTTTAATAATTTACAAAAGGAAAAGTTATGACTAAGGTAGGATTTGTCTCCCTCGGCTGCTCGAAGAATCTCGTGGATACCGAGGTAATGCTCCGCAAGCTTTACGATGCGGGCTTTGAGCTTACGCCGGACGAGGCGGAGGCTGAAATAATAGTAATAAACACCTGCGGATTTATTGAAAGCGCGAAGCAGGAGTCGATAGAAAACATTCTTGATCTTTCCGAGCTCAAGACGTCGGGCAAGTGCAAGCATATAATAGCCACGGGCTGTCTCGTTGAGAGATATCGCGAGGAGGTAATGAAGGAGCTGCCCGAGGTCGATGCGCTCGTAGGAGTCGGAAGCCTCGCCCGCATTGCAGAGGCGTGTAAGAGTGTTATGAGGGGCGAAAAGTTCGTCGCCTTTGACGATAAGGAGACCTCAAAGCTCGGAGGTGACCGAATACTCACCACCGAGGATCACACGGCTTATCTCAAGATAGCAGAGGGCTGTGACAACAGATGCACCTACTGTGCGATACCTCTTATCCGCGGTAAATTCCGTTCCAGATCGATAGAGGATATCGTAAATGAGGCGAAGGATCTTGAGGCAATGGGCGTTAAGGAGCTAAACCTTATCGCGCAGGATACGTCGAGATACGGTCTCGATCTTTACGGAGAATACAGTCTTGCAAGGCTCGTAAGAGCAATAACCGAGAATACGGCTATTCCGTGGATAAGACTTCTTTACTGCTACCCCGATAAGATAACGGACGAGCTTATAGAGGAGATGCGCACCAACGACCGTCTTCTTAAGTATATGGATATTCCGATCCAGCATATCTCCGACGGAGTGCTCAGTGCGATGAACAGACACGGTGGCTCGGCTCTTATAAGAGAGACGGTCAAGAAGCTTCGCGAAAGAGTACCGGGCGTCGTTCTCAGAACTACCGCTATGGTAGGCTTCCCCGGTGAGACCGACGAGGACTTCACAGAGCTTTGTGAGTTCTTGAAGGAGGCTAAGTTTGAGCATTTCGGCGCGTTTACCTATTCTGCGGAGGAGGGAACCGCGGCGGCGGAGCTTGAAGAAACTGTAGATGCTCAGACAAAGCAGGACAGATACGATATCGTAATGCAGACTCAGCTTACCGTAAACGAGGATATAATCGAAAAGCAGGTGGGAAAAACTCTCACCGTTCTTTGCGACGGCTTCGATACGATCGCGGATATATACTACGGAAGAACGTACGCGGATGCTCCCGACGTTGACGGAAGAGTATATTTCAAATCCCAAAAACGCGTTCACCCCGGCGAGTTCGTTCAGGTCGAGATAGCAGAAGCTCTTGACTACGATTTGGTCGGAGAAGCAGTGTTTGAGTAAACTTAAGCTTACATATACGAGCATTTTAAGAAAAAAGGAGAAAGACAATGAGTAAAACCAAAATACTTAACGCACCTAATATTCTTTCCTTCGTCAGAGTTATCCTCGTTCCCGCATTCGTTGCGGCTATCCTCTTTATGAGAGATATCAAGATCTGGGGACTCGTTGTTCCCGCGGTCATCTACGGACTTACGGCTCTTACCGATATGCGTGACGGTAAGATAGCAAGAAAATATAATCTCGTTACCGATTTCGGTAAGTTTATCGATCCCTTGGCAGATAAGTTTATGGTTCTCGGCTCAATGCTCGCGATACTTGCTTGGATGTTCTTGAGAGGTCAGTTTACTCAGGGACTTGTGTTCGTTTGGGTAGTTCTCGTTATTCTCTTCCGCGAGCTTGCGGTAACGAGCATGAGACTCGTCGTTGCAGGTAAGAAGGTCAAGGTAGACCTCGCGGCAAATATGATGGGCAAGCTTAAGACAGTGTCTCAGATGGTAGGCACCGTGCTTATTATCATCGAGCCTCTTATCTTTGAGTGCAATCACGTTATGTCGTACGTTTGTATGGCTGTTATGGCATTCACCACGATCGTTTCGGGCTGGAATTATCTTATGGGATATCTCCCCTATATCGTAGGCTCGGACGAATAAGATCAAATAACGCAAAGCCGTGCCAAAGCCTTCGGTACGGCTTTTGCATATATCAATGACGATCGACATTTTCATAGAAAGGAATTCTTAAAGTGAATATAACCCCCGAAAGAAAGAAGAAATTAACGAGATGGCTGATAGGCGTTACAGCCGTGTGTATTTTGATCTTCCTCGGAGTACAGAATATCGGAGCGGTAGCAGGTGCGTTTGCCCGGTGCATCGGAATACTGATGCCGCTTATCGTTGGATGCGCGATCGCGCTTATCGTGAACGTGCCCATGGATTTTCTGGAAAAGAAGCTTTGGCGAAAAAATGAAAACGAGCTTTTATCTGCCGCCCGCCGTCCCGTAGCGTTTATTCTTTCGTTTGCGTTTATTATCGGAATATTCGTCGGCGTTATTTCCATAGTTTTGCCGACTCTTATTGAGACCGTTTCGGTCATAGTCAGATCGGTTATCGAGCAGGTAAACCGCCTTAACGGTATGACTGATGCCGAGATAGCCGCGCTTCCGTTCGGAGAACTGATACTTAAGGTGGATTGGAACAATCTCGTAGACTCTGCTAAGGCGTGGCTCACCGAACGCGCAGGCGTTATAACGAATACCGTGTTTGGCACCGTTACCTCGCTCGTCGGCGGATTGATGGATCTCTTTGTGTCGGTAGTATTTTCTATTTACATACTTTTCGGCAAGGAGAGAATAAAGAGACAGACTCAGCGTATCGTCAACGCGTGGCTTCCTAAAAGAGCGGGTGAGTGGAGCTATCACGCGGCGTCTGTTTTGAACGTCAACTTTAAAAACTTTATTTCCGCTCAGTTCCTTGAGGCAATAATTCTCGGAGTACTCTGCTTTATCGGTATGCTTATATTCGGATTTCCTTATGCGGCAATGGTGAGCATACTCGTTGGAGTTACCGCGCTCGTTCCCATCGTCGGAGGATTCGTCGGATGCGGTATAGGTGCATTTATGATGCTTACCGTAGATCCCGTCGAGGCACTTTGGTTCGTCGTCTTCTTTATCGTCCTTCAGCAGATCGAGGGAAATCTTATATACCCCAAGGTCATGGGAAGCCGTGTCAATTTGCCGAGCATGTGGATACTTGCGGCAGTAAGCGTGGGCGGTGGAATAGGCGGTGCCGTGGGTATGCTCTTGGCGGTTCCGATCGCCTCGACTGTATACGTATTATTTAAGGAAGCAACCGAAAAAAGAGAATTAAAGCAAAAGAAAGCATCGGCGGTGAAGGAGACGGAAAACACCGATGCGGATAACGGCACCGAGACTCCCAACGCTCAGGATAACGCTGAGGTGGGCGAGGTCGAGAATGCCGAGCAGGAGAATTTATGAGAAGATTTCTTTTTCTGATGTTGACACTCGCGCTTGTGCTTTGTCTTTTTTCCTGCGGTGATAATAAAGCCGACGAAGACTCCGATAATACGGCTGACGAGGGCTCCGAAATAGGTACGAACGGTCTTGCCTTCAAAAAAACGCTTGACGGAAGATATTATACCGTAGTCGGAATAGGAGAATATACCTCCGAGCATCTCGTGATACCGAGCACCTATAACGGTGTTTTAGTCGAGAGCGTGTCGGACGGAGCCTTTGCGGGCAACGTCAGTATCAAAACGCTCACTGTTGAGAGCGGAGTTAAAAAGATAGGCGCATCTGCGTTTTCGGGATGCACCTCGCTGACGGGCGTTCATATCGCGAGCACTCTTCAAAAAATAGGCTCGTCTGCCTTTGAAAGCTGCTCATCCCTGAAGACTCTTATCTTTGGCAGAGGCGTTACCGATATAGGTAAAAGCACCTTCCGTGCCTGCCCCATAGAAAGCTTTTATTACGAGGGAACCGTAGCTGACCTCAGTGCCGTCACAGGACTCACCAGGAGCGAGCTTGAATACGGTGCAAGGTATTTCTTTTCCGAGGAAGCCCCCTCGGCATCGGGATGTTTTTGGCATTTCGGAGAGAACGGTGAGCCTTCCGTATGGGTTGATCATATAGGAACCGAGGGGCTCAAGTTTGAGATAAGCGAGGACGGTAGCTGCTATAAGGTCACGGGAATATCGGATCTTACGAAAAAGAGCGTCGTGATACCTCGCGCACATAAGGAGCTTCCCGTAGGCGAGATAGACGCGATGGCGTTCGTTGGCTCCTATCTTCGCGAAATAACGGTTCCCGATACGGTGAAGAGAATTTCGGGCGCGGCGTTTAAGTCCTGCGCCTATCTTACCTCGGTTTATCTTCCCGAGGGGATAGAATATATAGGCGATGATGCCTTTTCCTCCTGCGCATCTCTTAAGAGCGTTATTCTTCCAAAAAGCGTTAAGGCGGTAGGAAGAGGGGCGTTCGGAGAGTCCGTCAAAATATATTACGCCTCGGGCACGGAGGATTTTGAAGAGATAAGCGTGAGCGAGACTGACGAATGGCTCGGCAGTGTATATTTCTATACGGAGAATGAGCCGGAGAATGACGAACACGGCTGGTACCGTGATGAGAACGGTGCCGTCACCGAGTGGTAAGTCACTTCAAAACAATATAACGAGAGCGAGTAGCTTCAATTTTAGCACTCGCTCTTTTTTTGCGAAAATAAATCTCATTTCAGTGAATAACTTTTCTTCGTTTTGCGGAAAATACAAGCAGTAATTCATACGAAAGGAAAGTTATATTTAAAATGGAAAAGAAAATCAAGTTCAGTGACAAAAACGCGGTATCGAAGATCGTATATCTTACGGTTATCGCAATTCTCTGCGTAAGTGCTATCGTCATCGGCATAGTTGCTTCGAATAGCAGAAAGAAGACGGAGATCGGAGAAAATCCTCCCGCGAGTGACGGCGGAAGCACGGACAACGGCAGTACCGAGAACAACGGCGGTACCTCCGATGGGGAAAAGGAGGATAAGCCCACCTCGGCAGAGCTCGTTTTCGTAAGTCCCGTAGTAGGCACCGTTACCAAGTCTCACAGCAGCACGACACCCGTATTCTCAAACACTCTCGACGAGTGGAGAATTCATACGGGACTTGACGTTACCGCGGATGAGGGCGCAGAGGTCTGTGCCGCCGCAGACGGTGAGGTAACTGCCGTCTACAACGATCCCATGCTCGGTCAAACCGTTGAGATCACGCACAGCGGAACCCACAAGAGCTACTATTCCAATTTAGCAAAGGAAACCGTAAAATGCAAAAAGGGCGATATGGTTTCGTCAGGACAGGTGATCGGATATATAGGTGATACCACCATCTCCGAGCTTGCGGATGAGCCTCACGTTCACTTTGAGATCAAGGTATCCGGAGTTGCAGTAAACCCTCTCGATTATATCACTGAGGAGTCAAAGGCTGCATCCCTCGGCATCGTTACCGGTAGCGAGGTCTGACGCTTTCGTATAGTAAAAGTCTAAAAAGCCTCATCACCTTTAAAATGGGTGAATGAGGCTTTTTTTGAAAGCATTTTACCAAAGTTCGCAAAAAACTGTATATCCGCTTGATTTTTTGATCCGTATGTGATAAAATAGTACATTATAATCTAAAACGGAAAACGGTAAGGGAGGAAAAAGCATATGACTCACGTTGCAATACTTGGATTCGGCGTCGTCGGAAGAGGCGTTGCCGAGTTTATCACGGTAAATCAAAAGGAATCCGCATTCGTAGGCGGAGACGGAATTAACATCAAGTATATTCTTGATCTGAGAGATTTTCCCTCTTCCCCATTTGCGAAGAGGATAGTCCACGATTACGGTATTATCGTGAACGATCCCGAGATATCGACCGTTATAGAGGTTATGGGTGGCTCCCATCCGGCGTACGAGTACGCAAAGGCGGCAATTTTAAGCGGTAAGAACGTTATAACCTCAAACAAGGAGGTCGTTGCGAATTTTGGAGACGAGCTTTTGAGGCTTGCCCGTGAAAACGGCGTTTGCTATCGCTTTGAGGCGTCGGTCGGCGGCGGTATACCCGCGCTTTCGCCAATAATTTCTTGCGTCAGGCAGAACAAGATAAAAGAGATAAGAGGTATCCTTAACGGTACTACGAACTATATCCTCACGGAAATGTTTAACTACGGTGCCAGCTTTGACTCCGCGCTTTGCGATGCACAGGAGAAGGGATACGCTGAGAGAAATCCCGCGGCTGACGTAGAGGGAACGGATGCTACGAGAAAAATCGCGATTCTCACCGCTATAGTTTCGGGAAAGCTTCTTCCCGTCGATAAAATATACACGGAGGGAATAACGAAAATCAGAGATAACGACGTTAAGGCGGCGGCAAAGCTCGGTGCAACGGTAAAGCTCGTTGCGCGAGGAATAGTTGACGGCAAGGAGCCGCTCGCTATGGTAGCTCCCTTCATCGTAATGAACACCAAGTTTTTGTCCGCGGTAAGCGGAGTGTATAACGCTATAGAGGTCATAGCCGAGCCGCTCGGTGACGTTATGTTTTACGGTCAGGGCGCAGGCGGAGGCACGACCGCATCTGCGGTGGTCGGAGATCTCGTTCAGGTCATGTCCACCGGCGTTAACTATACCGCACCTGCGTTCGAAAAGACAGAGCCAAAGGTCGATTTTATGGACTTTGTTTCAAGGCACTACCTCTCATACGATCCCGAGACCTTTGCGAAGGTTGAGGAAAAGCTCGGAGCCTATTCAATGATATCCAAGGCTAAGGAGATCGCGGTCATTACGCACGAAATGTCAGAGCGCGAGATAGCCTCCCTCATAGCCGAGGCTGAGCCTAAGTCACATATCAGAGTTCTCGATTAACAGAATATTTTTGGAGCGCATCCTTATATCCGAGGTGCGCTCTGTTTTTTATAAGTGCCGAAAGCGAGATCACGCTGAGAAAGAAAAGGGCGGTATCCGTGATAAATAATGCGTGGGGTATTTCGTATAAAAGTGCTATGAAAAACAAGATAAAATACAGGGAGGTGTATAAGACGACGCCTCTTTTTCTGAAAAGAAAGAAAAGTGCCACACGCCCGTAATAGTACCAGCAAAGCGTGGTAGATGTGGCAAAAAGAATTATCGATAAAAGCAAAAGACTCGGTGCGAGAGAGCCTGCGTGTGCCTTAAAGATATACGAGAGCTCGGATAAGGATCCGCCAAAGGAGGCACCCTCGTATCCGAGTAAAATAGTTAGTGCGGTGATGGGGCAGAGAATAAGCGTGTCAAAGACCACCTCTAAAATACCAAACACTCCCGCCCTTTCGCATTCGGAGATATCGAGTGCCTGTGAACGTGTCTTTTCGACGTGAGACGTGTGAGAAAACGACGAGGTTCCCGCACCTGCCTCGTTTGAGAGAAGTCCTCTTGCAAAGCCCTCCTTCATTCCCGAGGATACCGTAAAGCCGAGTATACCTCCCGAGGCACTTTTAAATGAAAACGCGGAGGATGCGACGTCTCCGATAACGCGCCCAAGCTTATCAATATTGCCCAAAATAATGAAAAGGCAGGTACCCGTGTAAATTAAAGCTGCAAAAGGGATAAGAAGAGCAACGGCTCGCTTTATCCTTTCCTTGCCGAGCACACAGATAAAAAACGCGCCAAGCGTTAAAAGGAGAGCGAAGACGGTTGCCTTTCGATCGGCGGTGCCGAAAGATGACTCCGCTACGGCTCTTGCCTGAAATACCGAGCCCATGGAAAACGAAAGAATTACGGCTAAGGAGGCGTATGCTGCGGCAAGCACACCGCCTATATTCCCGAATGCGTGCCGTATAACGCCTATCATTCCAACACCACCCGAGCGGTAGGAAAGATATACCTCCGAATATTTTATTGCCGAAGAAAAAATCGCGGATACAACGAGCCAGAAAACGCTCCCTGCACCTCCGATCGCAATGCCGATCGCAACGCCCGAAATATTTCCAACGCCAAGCGTTCCCGCAAGTGCGAGCATAAGAGATAAAACGGATCTTGATTTGTTTTTGCCCGAAAATGCAAACTTAAGTGTTCTTTTTGGGTGCAATATGAAGAAAAAACGCAGCTTCACAAGAAGATAAGCTCCCGAGGATACGATGAGCAAAGGTAATAAAGAAAGCAAAGACATAAAAGAGCCCTCCGCTCAAATATATGCGGAGGGCGTTTTGCGTATGAGTTTTTAGTTATATGATAAACTTAAGGATAAAGAAGACTACGGCTGCGGTGAGAATGATACCTGCCGCCCAAGAGGTCACGGTGTCGATCATCTTAACGATCCTCTCGTCACGCGCATCCTTTTCGCGATCCTCCTCGCTTTCCTCGAGCTCCTCGGTGATGTCGAACTCGTCCTCGGCTGCGGCCTCGTCAAGCGCGAAATCGTAGGTGCCATCCTTTATAGCGGTACATCTTTCGCTTGCGGTACGAATGATATCGTTTACCGCTTCGATAACCTGCTCGTCGCCGGTGTTACCGTTCGTGAGTGCCTCACCGAGAGACTTGCAGGCATCACTTATTTCGTCGGGCTCGCGTGAGGTAGTAGCCGTGTCGATAAGTGCCTCGCATTTTGCACACGCGCATTTAGGATTTCCGTATCCGCTCATTGCGATAACGGGAGCATCGTCCTTTTCGATAGGATACTGACAAATACAGCAAAGCTTGTTCATCTTATTTATCTCCTTTTTTCGTTTCTCCGCGAAGTCCCGCGCGGAAGAATTTAAGGTATCCTTCTCTCAGAAGCTTTCTTTCCTCGAGCTCCTCAGCGGTGAGCTCACGAGTCTTTGCAATTCTGCCAAGCTCGTTGATCCTGTCTATTTTTTCTTTTTCCACGATAATTCCTCCGTGAATTTAATTTATTTCGTTACCGTCTAAAAGGACTCAAAGATCGACGAGTGTCTTAAGCCTTTTTGAAACCGCGTAGGCAAGCAAAAGCTTGACCGTGTCTATCGGAATGTAAGGAAGTGCGGCAACCGTAAGAGCCACAAAAAATCCGTCCGCACCTGAGTAGACCAGCATAAACCAAAGACTGCCGACGGCGTATATCGAAAGAAGAGATACGAAGGCGTAGCAGATCCTTCTCTTAGGCGAGTCTCCGAATATCTTCTCGAGCGCAATAAATATAAGTGCCGAGATTGGAAATGCAAGAACGAAGCCGCCGCTCGCACCGAGAAGATAACCGATACCCGAGCCGAATCCCGCGAAAACGGGAAGACCTACGGTACCAAGAGCCGTATAAACGAGAATTGCCGCGAGCGTTTTCGTGCCACCGAGTGTGAAAAACGCAAGAAAGACGGCAAAGGTCTGCAGCGTTACGGGAATGGGGAAGGGTATTGATATCATCGCGCAAACGGCCATAAGAGCCGAAAAAAGAGATATTTTTAGCATCGTGTTAATACTGTTTTTTCTCATGGTCAGCTCCCGAGTCTTCTACGTCCTACCTTTTACTTCTTAACTTTTACTTCTTACCTATGACTTCTCAACTATTATACCCCACCTATCGTGCTTTGTCAAGATTTGATTTGTACTTAGTGATCTTTTCGGCGGACAAAAGAGGTTTTTGTGTTATTTAAACAAAAAAATTGCAAATTTTCGTGACTTTTCACCCAACGCCTTGACTTTTTTATAATTATAGTATATAATATTAAAGTTAAAAATTAATTTTAAACGCAAAAAGGTCGTTTTGCAGCAAAGGAGAGACGGTATGTCTGAAAAAATTTCGCTCGCGGGAGATCTCGGAAGCGGTAAAAGCACGGTTTCCAAGATCCTCATTGAGAGTCTCGGTGCAGAATATTATTCCACGGGTGCTATCGTAAGAAGCGTTGCCGAAAAGCGAGGAATGAGCGTCGTTGAGCTCAATAAATATATGGAAACTCACCCCGAGCTCGATAACGAGATCGATGCGGGGATCGCGGCACTTTCCGAAGACCCGCGCAGTCTTATTATAGATTCAAGAATGGCTTGGCATTTCACCAAGGGCACCTTCAAGATCTACCTTTCCACCGATATAGAAACGAGCGCGCTTCGTATTATGAGCGCGAACAGAAAGGGAGAGCACGCCGCATCTCTTGAGGAAACGATAAACGACACCCGTGCGCGCCGCGAGAGTGAGAAAAAGAGATATCTTGAGCAGTACGGTGTTGACATCAAGGATCTCACCAACTACGACCTTATCGTAGATACCACCTACGCTACCCCCGAGGTCATCGCGGAGTGCATAGTAAATTGCTTTGAAAAATGGAAGCTTGATAAGAGCTTCAAGGGAGCCTTCATATCCCCCGAAAGACTCAATTATCCCGAGCGCGAGATAGATTCCGAGGCGGTTTCCGCCCTTTCCGTAAAGCTTGAGCTTGGAGAGGATATCCCCACGCCCGAGATCGCGGAGGAGAACGGTGAGTTTTATCTTGTGAACGGCTTTGAGTCCGCGATGGCGTATTCGCTCAGCTTCTCGGATTTCATCGTAGGCAATCTCGTTAAGGAAAAGCCCGATGCAGAGTACGTCAAAATGAGAAATTCGCTTTGATAAGTGCTAAAACAAGTATTAAAAAAGACGGAGAATATATATGTTAACTCTTAAGAAAAAAACGGCGGCACTCCTTGCGGATGCCGTAAGTAAGCTCTTCGGAGAGGGACTTCTTTCCGAGGGAGAAATCTTTGAAATGCTCGAATATCCCCCCGATAGCAGTATGGGTGATATAGCTCTTCCTTGCTTCAGGCTTTCGAAGAGCCTCAGAAAAGCTCCCCCCATGATCGCATCTGCGCTTGCATCCGAGATCAGCTGTGAGGAGTTTGCCGAGATAAACGCTATGGGCGGATATCTCAACTTCCGTATAAGCCACACCGCGTTTGCATCGAGAGTCGTTGCGGACATAAAGAAAGCGGGAGATAAGTACGGCTCGCCTATGACGGGAGAGGGAAAGACCGTAATTCTCGACTATTCCTCGCCCAACGTTGCAAAGCCCTTCCATATCGGACATCTCGGAACCACCGTTATAGGTCATTCCTTGAAGCTCCTCCACGAGTTCGCAGGCTACAAGTGCGTTGGTATCAACTA
>JBGVKA010000117.1:0-15166 GCA_045129715.1 Eubacteriales bacterium
CCCGGGCGCTGTTCTTTTTATTTTTGTTTTTCTAACACGCGTAGCTTGTAAATGGCTTTAATCTATGGGCGTTGCTTTTTTATTTTGTCAAAGTCAAACTGAAAAAACAGATCATTTTGTAAACAATTCATTTGGTTCTGCCTATAAATCAATGATTTCGGTTAATCTTATTAAACACAAAATTAAAGATAAGATGAATTGCAATTAACACAATTGCAAATATATAACAAAATCTTATAGGATGTGTTATTCCAATTTTTATAAAAAGCTTTTCCATAAAGACATACCCAAAGAATTCACATATGTATAAAAGTATAACGAGAGCGGCGATAAGCATTATACTAACATCTTTTATAATTTCTATAGTTCGTTTTTGTTTTTTCATTGCAAACGATATCCCCTTTCATTTGCTCGTTCCTCGGGATTATCCGTTTGAAACGACACAAGAAATACAATAACCATAATGTGAATCCATTGTTTACATTAAAGATAAGAAAAGCGCAAGAAGTTCAACAATGATCCACAAAACAAGTCCTAATACCGCGACAATAAAATGAATTGATGCCATTCTTAAAGAGATTTGTTTATACAGTTCTTCGGGTGTTACATTAATATTCTTTCTTTTGTTTCGTCTTACTGCCGCATCAAAGGTGCTGTCTCTCATAAAAGGAATTTTTCCGGCATCGTAAGTCCAGAGCCTTATCGACGAAATAAGCGAGCCTCCGAAATATAAACCAGCGGTGAATGGTATGTGATGGCAAAACACTGATATTATTGATGATAGAAAAAGAAGAAACGTTATAAAACACATAAGCTTATATCTGGTGACGATCAAGTTTTTTATGTAGTTGTATATTCTTTTCATTACCACCACGCCCTCTTTCTGCCGTATTCTTTAAAATCATTGTACATTCCAGAAAACGAATTTCTCTTCGTTATAATTTTACCATAACTCAGGTGCGCTTGAAAAGGGCGCTTTTTAAATTTCGGCGGTGTGCATAACGAGGTTTGTGAATTTTGACGAAATATATAATGCGCAAGAAACGGAGTCAACAAATATTTATTGTCGCATCTGTTTTAGAGTGACAATAAATAAATGCAATATTGAAAAACGGCAGCGAAATTTGTGTAAAATGTAAGATATAACAACTTAAGTTTACAAAAATGCAAAAAACAAAGGTGAAGATTCCGAAAAAACGGTTTCCTCACCTTTTTGTTTTGTAAAATTATTATATCTTCTCAACGGAGATAGTAACGTTCTCGCCGTTGATGTTCCATTCCTTAGCGAAGGTAAGGGTGGTGTCCGAAAGAAGCTCGGTGGCAAGGGTATCTGCCATGATCTCTTCCTTGTTGCGAAGCGCAACCGCGGCAACCTTCTCGTTTCCGATGAATGCAACCTTGATGTTGTCCATGACCTCGAAGCCGGAATCCTTTCTCATCGTCTGGATCTTGGAGATGATCTCGCGAACGTTACCCTCCTCGATAAGCTCAGGGGTGAGGTTCTTGTCGATAACGACGGTAACACCCTTGTCGGAAAGGGACTCGAAGCCTTCCATCTTTGTCATCTCGATAAGAAGATCGTCCTTGGTAAGCGTTGCGGTGGTCTCACCGAGGTCGAGCGCGATAGAGCCGTTCGCCTCAAGCTCGTCCATAGCGGCGTTGCCGTCAAGGCTCGTGAGCATATTTCTGATCTGACCGAGGTACTTACCGTACTTGGGACCAACGGTACGAAGCTGGGGCTTGAAGCTATAGGTCGTGAAGGCTCTTACGTTGTCGGTAAACTCAACCGATTTAACGTTGAGCTCGTCTGCGATAACCGCGATGAAGCTATCGTCGGGAGTTCCGTCTGCCTTAACGTACATTTTTGCCACGGGCTGACGGTTCTTGATAGCGGCGGCGTTTCTTGCCGCACGTCCGAGAACGACTACGTCAACGACCTTCTTCATATTCTCCTCAAGATCCTTGTCAATAAGGCTCTCGTCTGCCTTCGGGAAATCGCAAAGGTGAACGGAGATGGGCGCGCTCTTGTCAACCGAGAGAACGAGGTTTCTGTAGATATCCTCGGTCATGAACGGGATGAGAGGAGCGGAGATCTTAGCAATGGTAACGAGGCAGGTGTAGAGCGTCATATACGCATTGACCTTATCCTCGGGCATATCCTTAGCCCAGAAACGCTCACGGGAGCGTCTTACGTACCAGTTGGAAAGCTCGTCAACGAGGTTTTCAAGCACTCTCGTGGACTCAACGAGCTTATAATTCTCCATATAGCCGTCAACGAGCTTAACAGCCGTGTTGAGCTTGGAGAGTATCCACTTATCCATAACGGTAAGCGTGTTCTTGTTAAGAGTGTACTTCGTGGGATCGAAGCCGTCTATGTTAGCGTAGAGAACGTAGAACGCGTAGGTGTTCCAAAGCGTACCCATATACTTGCGCTGTCCCTCAACTACCGCATCACCGAAGAAGCGGTTGGGAAGCCAGGGTGCAGAGTTGGAATAGAAATACCAACGGATAGCGTCTGCGCCGTAAGCCTCAAGAGCCTCGAAGGGATCTACTGCGTTACCCTTGGACTTGGACATCTTCTGTCCGTCCTTATCGAGAACGTGGCCGAGAACGAGAACGTTCTTGTAGGGAGCCTTGTCGAAGATGAGGGTGGATATAGCCATAAGAGAGTAGAACCAGCCGCGAGTCTGGTCAACGCCCTCGCTGATGAAATCTGCGGGGAACTGAGAGTCGAACATCTCCTTGTTCTCGAAGGGGTAGTGCCACTGAGCGAAGGGCATCGAGCCCGAGTCGAACCAGCAGTCGATAACCTCGCTGACTCTCTTCATCTTCTCGCCGCACTTGTCACACTTGATGGTAACCGCATCGATGAAGGGGCGGTGAAGCTCGATATCCTCGGGGCAGTTGTCGGACATGCTCTTAAGCTCCTCGATAGAGCCGATGGAGTGTCTATGACCGCAGGAGCATTCCCAGATGTTAAGAGGAGTACCCCAATATCTGTTACGGGAAAGTCCCCAGTCCTGAATATTTTCAAGCCAGTCGCCGAATCTTCCCTTACCGATGGACTCGGGGATCCAGTTTACAGTGTTGTTGTTGCGGATAAGATTTTCCTTGACCGCGGTCATCTGAATAAACCAGGTGTCGCGCGCGTAGTAGATAAGGGGGGTGTTACATCTCCAGCAGTGGGGATAATCGTGCTCAAACTTGGGAGCGGAGAAGAGCTTGCCGTCGTTCTTGAGGTCTTCAAGAATGATGGGGTCTGCCTTCTTAACGAATATGCCTGCGTAGGGAGTATCCTTAGTCATCTCACCCTTGGTGTCAACGAACTGAACGAAGGGAAGGTCGTACTTTCTTCCTACCTTGCTGTCGTCCTCACCGAATGCGGGCGCGATATGAACGATACCGGTACCGTCGGACATGGTAACGTAGCTGTCGCAGGTAACGAAATGAGCGTCCTTGCCGGTCTTCTTGACGAAATCACCCGTGCAAGCGAAGAGGGGCTCGTAGTGTCTGCCCTCAAGGTCCTTACCGGTCATCTCCTCAAGGATCTCGTACGCTGCCTCGCCCTCCTCCTTAGCAAGAGGGGAAAGAACCTTGTCAAGAAGAGCCTTAGCCATATAATAGGTGTAGCCGTCGATAGCCTTTACCTTGCAATAGGTGTCCTCAGGGTTTACGCAAAGCGCAACGTTCGAGGGAAGAGTCCAGGGAGTCGTGGTCCAAGCGAGGAAATAAGCGTCCTCGTCGGTGCACTTGAATCTTGCAACCGCAGACTTTTCCTTGACCGACTTATAGCCCTGAGCAACCTCGTGAGAGGAAAGGGGAGTACCGCAACGGGGGCAGTAGGGAACGATCTTGAAGCCCTTGTAAAGAAGGCCCTTGTCGAAGATCTGCTTGAGTGCCCACCACTCGGACTCGATAAAGTTGTTAGTGTAGGTAACGTAGGGGTTCTCGTTGTCCACCCAGTATCCAACGGTGCCGGAGAAATCCTCCCACATCTTCTTGTAGTTCCATACGGACTCCTTGCAGTGACCGATGAAGGGCTCAAGACCGTAGCTTTCGATCTGATCCTTTCCGTCAATGCCGAGCTTTTTCTCAACCTCAAGCTCAACGGGCAGACCGTGGGTATCCCATCCTGCCTTACGAAGCACGCGAACGCCCTTCATAGTGCGGTATCTCGGAATAGCATCCTTTATAACTCTGGTCAGAACGTGACCGATATGAGGCTTGCCGTTTGCTGTGGGGGGACCCTCGTAGAAGGTGAAGTTTTCACAGCCCTCTCTGAGATCAACGCTTTTCTCAAAAACGGCGTTATCTTCCCAGAATTTTCTGGTTGCCTTTTCTCTTTCCACGAAGCCGAGGCTCGCGGAAACCTTTTCGTAAACGTCTTTCATATTTTAGCTCCTTTTGGGAAATTTTATAATCGTATTTTGCGGTGAAAAACAAAAATCCCCGTTTCTATATGAAACAGGAATATACCACCGTATTTACATATCCATCAATATGCGCCCCTGTTACGCGAGGCACGCGGCAAGACTTAGTCAACGGAAAATTAAAAATTGAAGCTTTGAGATCAAATTCAATTATCAACGTCTCGTTTTTCGGTCTGCGGCTCGGAAGTGATATTCACGGAGCTTACTCACAATCGGGCTTCCACCGTCCCCGACTCGCTTGGCATTGCCTTTTGCATTTCACTCTCCGCTACTGTCTTCGTCACAGCCTTTAAAAATTCTATAATTACTGTATTGCTTGCAGATCTTTGATCTGCCGTCGAAATGCTCAGGATTCGACTTTCGATCATCGCCACTACATTATAACCAATTTTCGCCTTAAAGTCAATAGTTTTTTAAATAAAATCGGGCGCGCGAGAAAACGGCAGAAAAATACGGTATTTTATTTTGTGAATTTTTATGTTTTTTCGTTGACTTGCAATATTTTTTGTGGTATCATTTTTAGTGCTAAAAAAATTAAATCGGTGGTGATTTTTTGGAAACGGCAACGGGTGTTCTCGATGAAGTCGAACAGCTTCCCGATGGCTTAACGAGTGAGGCTGCCGCCGCCCTGATACTTAAAGGTCTTTGTAACAAGGCAGAGTCCAAGGCGGGCAAAAGCTATCTCAGAATAATATACGACAATCTCTTCACCTTCTTCAATATGATATGGGCAATAGTTGCCGTGGTGCTTATAGCCGTGGAAAGCTATTCAAACCTCACATTCCTTGCGGTCGTGCTTCCGAACGTCTTTATTGCGACCTATCAGGAGATGCGCGCAAAGAAGACCGTAGAAAAGCTCTCGGTAACGACCGACCCTATTGCAACGGTCGTCAGAGACGGTGAAAGAAAGGATATATTCTCATCGGATATCGTCGTCGGCGATATAATGTATCTTGAGCTTGGCAGACAGATACTTTCCGACGGTATAGTCGTTCAGGGCTCCTGCGAGGTAAACGAAAGTATGCTCACGGGCGAGTCGAACGCGATAAAAAAGAAGCCTGGAGACAGTCTTCTTGCAGGAAGCTATCTTGTCGGCGGATCGGTATACGCCAAGGTAACGAGCGTAGGTAAGGATAACTACGTTCACAAAATAGAAAAGGCGGCAAAGAGCTTTAAGGCTCCCTCCTCGAATCTTTTCAAGGAGCTTAACCGTCTTATAAAGTATATAGGAATATTCCTCGTTCCCATGTCCCTGCTTCTTCTCGTGACGAATTATTTCGCATATAGCAAGGACGTGGTAATGGCTATAAACAAGACCTGCGGCTCCATTATCGGAATGATCCCCTCGGGCATATTCCTTCTCGTAACGCTGACGCTTTCAATGAGCGTTATCACCCTCGGTAAGAAGGGAAGCCTCGTTCGTGAGATGTACAGCATCGAGATGCTCGCATCGGCAGACGTTATCTGTCTTGATAAGACGGGAACGATAACCGACGGAACTATGACGGTCACCGAGGTCATAGCACTCGGAGGATACGTAGACAGATACATAAATCACGTTATGGCTATGATCGAGGGCGCGGAGGACTCCGTAAACCATACCTCGGAGGCTCTCATAGAGCGTTTCGGCTGTAACAAGGATATAGGAATCATAGATAAGATACCCTTCTCCTCCTCAAGAAAGTATTCCTCGGTGCATATAGCCGAGGAGGGATGCTTCTCCATAGGTGCGCCTCGCTTCGTTAAATGCGAGGTAACAAAGGAGATGGACTTCCTTATAAGCCGTCACGCCGCTAAGGGCGAGCGCGTGCTTATTCTCGTCAAGCAGGATGCCCTTGAGACCATGGGAGAGCCTATGGCTCTTATCGCGATATCGGACAGAATCCGCCCGAATGCGAAGGACACCATCGATAGCTTTCAGTCGCAGGGCGTTGCCGTTAAGGTCATCTCGGGTGACCACGCAGAGACGGTCTCCTCTATCGCAAGCCGCGTCGGAATAATCAACGCAGATAAATACGTTTCCTGCGAAAAGGTCAGCGATAAGGAGCTCGTATCAATGTGCGAGGACTACGCGGTCTTCGGAAGAGTTACCCCCGAGCAGAAGATCCTTCTTGTCAAGGCACTCAAGGAAAAGGGACACACCGTTGCTATGACGGGAGACGGTGTAAACGATACCCTCGCCCTCAAGGAGAGCGATTGCTCGATAGCAATGGCAGACGGCAGCGAGGTCGCAAGAAAGGTCTCCAAAATAGTTCTTATGAACTCCGACTTC
Source organism: Eubacteriales bacterium (assembly GCA_045129715.1). Lineage (GTDB taxonomy): Bacteria > Bacillota > Clostridia > Oscillospirales > CAG-272 > UBA1740. Next base: position 6,703 of record JBGVKA010000117.1, read on the forward strand.
GGAGTTCTTCCCGATATAGTTAAGGAGGGAAGACGCTGTATCAACAGTGTGCGTATGTCCTCCGTGCTCTATCTTATGAAAACGGTGTTCACGATAGTTCTATCGCTGCTCAGCGTTATAACTCTCTCGGGATACCCCTTCGATCCCAAGCAGCTTCTTCTCGTAGAGATGATAGTTATCGGCTTCTCCTCGCTTCTTTTGACGGTGGAGCCGAACTACAAGCGAGCCACGGGCTCTTATATGCAGACGGTCATGAAACGAAGCGTGCCGAATGCCGCGGTAATGCTTATTCCCGTTTTCACTACTCAGATAGTCGAAAAATTCGGCTCGTTCGAGCCCGAGTCCATCAGTGCGATAGCAACGATAGCGGTAACCGCCTCATCCTTCCTGAACCTCGTGTTCTTATGCAGACCGTACACGCACTGGCGCGTCGGCGTCGTATGTATATCCGCAGCGCTCCTCGGTCTCACCCTGCCCCTCAGCGTGTTCGTTGCGGGCGATATGCTCAACGTCGCCCCCCTTTCGACGCACCCGATACTCTTCATGGTCGTAATGTCCGTAACGCTCGGCTTTGCGCTTCTTATCCACGTCGGTCTCGACGTTTTAAGAAAGTATCTTGATGCGAAAAAGGAAAGCAATGAGCCATACGATCAAAGAGGGTAGAGAACGACTTTACCGTGAAATGTCGTTGAAATCGGCGGCAATTTGTTTTTTTGTTGCAACGGTTGGTTTTTGTGTTCATTTTATTTGCGAAATCGTAATGCTTCTTATTTTATAGACAGCATTGAATTATAAAAAAGAAGACACAAATACCAAAAAGACGATTAAAATTTATATTTGGAAAAGTAAAATCAAAAATTCGTACAAGCAAAAACGTATCCCTCCGAGGCGTCGACCTCGGAGGGATATTACTTAAATATAAGTACGATACACGGGAGCTCTCGGCACAAGGCTTGCGGCAAGGGGCGAGGGGTACTGTTTCTGACGGACGTATCTTCCGATATGCCTACTATACGTTATTATCTATTAAATATATTAATGAATAGATATAGATATACCAACAAGCGCATATATATTAGTAAACGCTTTTATCCGGTGAAGAATTTGTTTGACAGATATACGTAATTCGCTTGGTCGGTGCTTGGGTTTTCGCGTTTTTCGGGAGGATATCATCCTCCCGAAAACAATGGTGACGGTCAAGGCAGGCGGGAGGCTGATAGCCTCCCCTACGGTGTGGTGCAACCATTCAATCCAAAGTGCAAAACAACGCCTTCATTTGTAGGGGAGGATATTATCCTCCCGAAACGTTTGCATTAATTCAAAATAGCGGGAGGCTAATAGCCTCCCATACGAATGATTTATATCTCCCATACAAAAAGCTTAGTCGATTTTCATCGGTCAAGCCTTTAATATTCCTAATGATTACTACGTCGCGAACCTGAAAGTGACATTTCAAAAACACCAAAGGTGTTTATTTCACGAAACGCTATGCGTTTCATTTCACTCGCCAAAGGCGAATTTCATTGCGGAGCAAAGCTCCGCCTATCCTCCCTTGCGGTGTGGTGCGAATATGATAAAAAGAAAAAATAATAAAAGGCTGTTGCGAAAACAGCCTTTTATTATATTAGCCTAAGCTTTGAATTAAAGCAAAAAGAATGCAGCTGCAGCTGCTGCGCCAACTACTGCCAAGAAGATAACGGTTCTCTTGATCTTTCTGTTGCGAGCGAACTTGCGAGCCTTCTTGAGGTAAGCAGAAATGGAATCCTTCTTCTTCTTCAAGGTCTTGTTGAACTTCTTGATCCACTTAAGGTCGTGCTTAGTGAGGATCTTGCTCTTCTTCATAGCCTTAGGATCGTTAGCCAAGATATTTCTGATGTTTCTGTACTTGTTGAGGCTGTCAAGAACCTCATCACGCTTGGGGGCAAACTTTGCGCTCTCGAGACGGTTTATGTACTCGGTAACGCCTCCTGCCTTAATACCAAGTCTATCGCAGCACTTGCTGTCAAGTTCCACATAGAGTTTGAGGAACTTCTTGTTGATTTTCTTGCTCATTTTCATTCCCACCTTTCATAAAATGTGCGCTGTGTAACTAATTATAAATCATTTTTATAAAAAATGCAATAGTTTTTTAAAAATAATTATGAAAATTTGTTAAAAAAATGAAAAATTTTTCAAATTTGCATAAATATTCACAAAGAATATATCATTTTTTAGTGTTTTAGCATTAGAGAAGGCGTATTCCCGCAGCCTCACAGCCCTCGCGAGTTGCCTTGTCCCATATGGAAGACTGCACCTCACCGATGTGTGCCGAGCCCATCATAAGCATACAGAGTCTTGACTGACCGATACCGCCGCCGATGGTGAGAGGGAGCTTGCCCTCAAGAAGCATCTTGTGGAAGGGGAGCTCGCGTCTGTCCTCACAGCCCGAAAGCTTGAGCTGGTTTGCAAGGCTCACCTCGTCAACGCGGATGCCCATTGAGGATATCTCAAAGGCGCGGTCGAGGACCTCGTTATAGAAGAGTATATCACCGTTTAAGGACCAATCGTCGTAGTCGGGTGCGCGGTTATCGTGGGGGAGACCGTTTGAGAGCTTACCGCCGATACCGATGATAAGAACGGTGCCGTATTTCTTGGTTATCTCGTACTCTCTTTCCTTTGCGGTGAGCGTGGGATAAAGCGCGAGAAGCTCCTCGGAGTCTATCACCTTTACCTCGCGGGATATCTTCGTGTTAAGCACGGGAAAATCAATCTTGAGAAGCTCGTTCGTGTCACAAATGGTGCCGACGATCTTTTTCACCGTCTCAACGAGGTATTCTCTCGTGCGCTCCTCTTTTGTTATAACGCGCTCCCAGTCCCACTGGTCAACGTATATTGAGTGGATGTTATCAAGCTCCTCGTCGCGACGGATAGCGTTCATATCCGTGTAAAGACCGTTGCCGACGTAGAAGCGGTATTCCTTAAGTGCCATTCTCTTCCACTTTGCAAGCGAGTGAACGACCTGCACGCTCTCGCCCACCGCGGGCACGTCAAAGGTGACGGGACGCTCAACGCCCGAGAGGTTGTCGTTAAGTCCCGATGCCGCGGTAACGAAGAGCGGTGCGGAAACTCTCTTTAAGTGAAGTGAGGATGCGAGCCTGTCCTGGAAGGTCTTTTTTATAAATGATATCGCCTTTTGAGTGTCGTAAACGTCAAGGCGCGGCTTATAGCCCTTTGGAATGTAAAGCGAGTTCATAATATGCCTCTTTGTAAACGAAAGTTAGAAAAAATGCGGGTTTGTAAACAAAAGTTACTTAACGTATTTGAGTGTATCAGCCTCGGTAAGCTCGACTGCTGAGGTGATGACGGGTTGTTTTTCCTTGTCGGAGATAACACCGCCCGAGGCGTGCTTTACGCCCTCATTGGTAATACTGTCAACAACGCTCATTCCCGATATAACGTAGCCGAATGCCGCGTAGTCACCGTCAAGAGAGGGGTAGTCTGCGTTGCAGATAAAGAACTGACTTGATGCGGTATCGTATGCGATCGGGGGATAGTAGTAGTTGCCGGAGCGCGCCATCGAGATAACGCCTCTTTTGTGAAGGATATCGTTGGGGTGGCCGTTGTTGTCAAATTCACCGAAAATGGTGATCTTGTTGCCGCCGGCATCAAGGTTACCGCCCGTGCCGTTGCCGTTGGGATCACCGCCCTGAATCATAAAGTCCGCTATGATTCTGTGAAAGGTAAGACCGTTATAGAAGCCGCCGTTTACGAGCTTCAAAAAGTTTTCCACCGTCACGGGAGCGGTCGTAGCATCGAGAAGGAGAACTATATCTCCGTGATCCTTGACCGTCATTTTAACGTACTTTATATCGTGCCCCTCTGTGCTTCTCGATGCGAAATATTCACACGCATCGGTGTTTGGCGCACGGTTTACGCTACCATCGTCGGAATTATCCTTGCCGCAAGAAGCAAGGGTTAAAAATGCAAGTGAGAGCGTAATTAAAAGGGATAAAAGCTTTTTCATAAGCGTTTTTGCAGATTACTTAACGTACTGCATAGCCTCCCTCTTGGATATCTCGGTGATAGAGGTAATAACGGGCTGATCTTCTTTTTTGCTGATAGCACCGTTCTGAGCCGCGCTCGTGTATTTCATACCCTCTTTGGTGATGCTGTCAACAACGTCCATACCTGCGATAACCCAACCGAATGCCGCGTAATTTCCGTCAAGAGATGGATAGTCTGCGTTACAGATAAAGAACTGGCTCGATGCTGAATCGTAATCGTTGCTTCTTGCCATTGAGATAACGCCTCTTTTGTGGGAGATGTTGTTTACAACGCCGTTTGCGGAGAACTCGCCCTTGATGTTGATCTCCTTGCCGTTTTTATCTGTGTTACCGCCGGTGCCGTTAGCCTTGGGATCACCGCCCTGGATCATAAAGTTCTCTATTATTCTATGGAACGTAAGACCGTCGTAGAAGCCGTCGTTTGCAAGTGTGAGGAAGTTATCAACGGTAATGGGAGCCGTCTTGGGATCGAGCTCAAGAATAATATCACCGTGACCTTCAACCGTGATCTTGACGTAAGCGGGGCGGTTGTTAAGCGCACAGAAGGTGATAGCAACGGCGGTCGCGATAAGTATTACCGCAAGACAAACGATGCCTATGATAGCATCCTTCGAGAGCTTCTTCTTTTTCTTGACAGTGGGCTTTACCTTTCCCGTCTGGTAATTGGAATTCTTTTTCTTTTTGTTACTCATTTTCTTTATCCTATCGTTTTATTATATATATTGGCAGATGAATATTTCAACCGCCTTATATCCCGAAATTCCGCCCGATTTGGATTCCGCATCGAGCTCTCTTAGGCGCGAGGTTGCCGCAGAAAGCTTTGCCGCACCCCATTTTTTTGCCGAATTAATGCATATCTTTATTTTGAACTGATTCCAGCCGAGAAGGCTCTCGATGTCCTTGGCATCGTTGCCCTCGTCAAGAAGGAGTGCTACCGTAACGAGCTCGCCGAAGCTCCTCGTCAAAGTGGCAAGCACTGCACCTGCCTCTATCCTTCTTTGCGCCATATCCGAAAGGGCGGTGAACGCCTTATCGCGATTTTTATCCGTTATCGCACTTGAGAGCGCGAAGACATCGCATTCCAGCGTTGCCGAGGCAACGAAATCGACCTCTTTTTTCGTTATGGCGGGGAGCGTGTTAGCTTTTGCATATGCGGAAAGCTTCTTTACCTCCTCCGAAAGCACCGACATTGCGTGCCCTGAGCGGAATATAAGAGAGGAGAGCGTGTCCGCATCCGTCGTTATTCCCTCGGCGTCAAAATGACGCTTCAGCCAGCCGATAAGCTGAGCATCGGTGGATTTTTCAAAGTTGATAAGCTCAAACGCCTTTGAAAAGAGCTTTGCGTTCTTCGAGGGGCGCTTTACGGTGCCCGGATCAAAGCCGTCTATATCCGAGAAAAGAACGAGGGATATATAAGGGTGATCCGCGAGTGACTCCGCAAGGGAGATAAGAGTCTTTTTCTCCGACTCCTTCATCCTGTCAAGGTCGGGGTATTTCCATTCTATAAGCTTCACGTCGGACATCATCGGGGGAGCCTTGATAGCCTCTGCAATCTCGGCAAGATCGACATCCGCACCGTCGAAGATTACTCTGTTGAAGAGCGAAAATGCATCGTCAGGACAACAAATCTTTACAAATTCGGACAAATAATACTTTTTGAGGTAGTCCTCCTCACCTGCAAAGATGTATGCACCGCCGATCTCGCTCGCCTTTAGCTTGTTCTTTAAATCGGCAACGGTCATCTCTTTTCCTCGCTTGTCTCGATCTGCATAAGCACGCGCTTTTTCGCACCGCCAACGGTCATCTCGTATTTTATCTCAAGCATACCGCCGAGTATGGAAAGAGTGTTCTTTATTCCTTCGGTCTTAACGCTCATATCGAATTTATAAGGGGGAAGAGAATAGACCGTGTTAAACTCCTCACTCTCGTCAAAATGGAGCGTTGAGTCTATCGCGCCCGTTCGCCTTACGGTGACGGCACCGCTCTCGTGAATAAGGATATCCGAAAAGACCGAGCCGCCCTCGGTGTTTTCGCGGTAGGAAAGCGAGGTCTCACCGCAGGATATCTTCATTGCTCCCTTGTGGGAGCTTTCCGAAATCTCGCGGTCAACGCCCCCGTCCCCGTCCCCGTCAACGTTATCGATATACGATCTTACTGTAATATCAACTCTTTTAAGCATAATCAACTCCGAATTAAACAGGCTGCCCCATCCGTGAAAGAGACGAGCGCAGCCTGATAAATTTTATCCGTTTTAGAGGAGACCTCTTTTTTTCATATTGTAAGCGCTTCTCGGATTGATAAGCTCGCGCCAGTTAAGACTGCCGTTATCAAGAGCAATTACGAGTGCCTCCGCCGTCGCAATATTGGTAGCGAGGGGGATGTTGTGAACGTCGCAAAGTCTGAGAAGAGCGTTTTCGTAATCGTGGATCTCCTTTGCGGGATCGGTGCTTCTGAAATAGAGCACGACGTCGATCTCGTTGAAGGAAACGCGGGATGCGATCTGCTCCATACCGCCCGAGCTTCCCATAAGGAAGGTCTCGATCTCAAGTCCGGTGATCTCGGAAATGTAATTTCCTGTCGAATAAGTAGCGCAAAGGTGATGACGGCTGAGAATTCCGCAATAAGCCGTGCAGAACTGTGCCATTAACTCTTTTTTGTTGTTATCCGCGATAATTGCAATATCCATAGAAACCTCCTCTGTGTGATCGATTCTTTGCCGCTCGTCTAAATATTAGAGAAATTATATCACTAATTCAAGGCTTTGTCAATCGTTATTTAAGTATTTTTGCCGCTAAAGTCCGATTTTTTTCAGCGCGTGGGTAATATTACATAAAACGAAACGGAAAAATATATATAAAATTACGAATAGGGATTGAAAAAAAGAAATTTTTGATGTATACTATTGGTTGGTTTGATAAAACCTTGATAAAATAAATAAAAGGGCGCGACTTGTTGCGCTGATTTTGGGAGATAAAAATGAAAACAATCAAAAAGATAGGAGTGCTTACCTCGGGCGGTGACGCTCCCGGTATGAATGCGGCTATCAGAGCCGTTGTAAGAAGTGCGATAGCAAACGGTGTTGAGGTAGTCGGCATTATGCGCGGCTACTCGGGACTTATCAAGGAGGACGTTAAGCCTCTCGCAATTCGCGACGTTTCAAACATAATCAATAAGGGCGGTACGATGCTCTATACCGACAGATGCCCCGAAATGCTTACCGAGGAAGGAAAGCAGAAGGCTATTGCGACCTGCAGAAATCTCGGCATCGAGGGACTCGTTACCATCGGCGGTGACGGAACCTTCCAGGGTGCAACCGAGCTTTCGATCAGAGGAATTCCCTGCGTAGGTATTCCCGGCACGATCGATAACGACGTTTCCTCCACCGATAACACCATCGGCTACGATACCGCTATGAACACCGTTACCGAGCTCGTTGACAAGCTTCGTGATACCTGCGAGTCTCACGCGAGATGCAACGTCGTTGAGGTTATGGGCCGTGATGCGGGAGATATCGCGCTTAACACCGCTATCGCATCGGGTGCTACCGCGGTTGCTATCCCCGAGTTCCCCTTCGACGAGGAGGCTCTCTTCGAGAAGATCGCAACCTCAAGAAAGCTCGGCAAGAGAAACTTCATCGTTATAATTTCCGAGGGACTCGGCTCCGATTACGCTCCCACCCTTGCAACCAAGATCGAGTCCAAGACCGGCGTTGAGACCAAGTTCGCAAGATTTGCTCACATCGTAAGAGGCGGAAACCCCACCGTAAGAGACAGACTCCTCGCAACCCAGATGGGTGCCTTCGCGGTAGAGAAGCTTCTTGAGGGCAAGTCGAATATCGTTATCTGCGAGAGAAACGGCGAGATCGTCGAGGGCGATATCGGATACGCTCTTAAGCTCGACAGAATGTATAAGGGCAAGCTCAAGCAGGGCGACCTCGATGCATACTCCAAGGAGACCATCGAGCAGATGCAGAAGGAGTGCGTTGAAAGACGCGAGGCAATGCAGAAGCTCTACGACGTGCAGAGAAAGGTAAATCTTTGATCTTCACCGCCTGACGAGGCGTAAAAGATAGCCGATCAAGGCGCAAGACTGCCTATCGGACTTCAAAAAGCTCACAAGACGTAAATAAAAAGGCAATGCTCGGCGTTTTCCTTTTCGTAGGGGAGGATACCATCCTCCCGAAAAAACGGTGATGGTCAAGGCAGGCGGGAGGCTAATAGCCTCCCCTACAAAAGATACGTTAAAGAATTACCACAACACACCGTAGGGGAGGATATCATCCTCCCGCAAAACGCAAAAAAGCCGAATCAACGAAAAATCCTTTTCGTAGGGGAGGATATCATCCTCCCGCAAAACGCAAAAAGCCGAAGCAACGAAAAAATCCTTTTCGTAGGGGAGGATATCATCCTCCCGCCACAAAG
>JBGVKA010000118.1:0-4314 GCA_045129715.1 Eubacteriales bacterium
TCAAGAACTGCGTTTCTCTCCTTGCGGGTGTCAACGATGAATACTGCGGAAGGAAGAGTCTCCATCTCCTTGATACCGCCGTAGGACTTCTCAAGGTCTTCCATTTCCTTTACCTTCTTAGCAACTTCCTTCTTGGGAAGAAGATCGAAGGTTCCGTCTGCCTGCATCTTCTCAAGATCCTTGAGACGCTTGATGGACTTACGGATAGTGTTGAAGTTAGTGAGCATACCGCCGGGCCAGCGTGCGTTTACGTAGTAAAGACCGCATCTCTGTGCCTCTTCCTTAATGGTGTCTGCAGCCTGCTTCTTGGTTCCTACGAAGAGAACAGTGCCGCCTTCCTGAGCGAGCTCGGAAACGTAGTTGTAAGCCTCCTCAAACTTCTTGAGAGACTTCTGGAGATCAACGATGTGAATACCGTTTCTCTGAGTGAAGATGTACTCTGCCATCTTGGGATTCCACTTCTTTGTGGGGTGGCCGAAGTGAACGCCTGCTTCAAGCAACTGCTTGATTGTAATTTCGAACATTTTATGTTCCTCCTTGGTTTTTTCCTCCACAGTCGGTAATATTGCGACTCGCATCTATGCGAGCACCGGCAAAATTTCATCCCGCTGTGTGTGTTTTTTTACCGCCCTCGGATACCCATTCCGAAAACAGCCTTATTATATTATCATAATACACGCGCAAGGTCAAGTGCTTTTTTACTTCAAGTGATAAAATTTACAATTTGTTCATAAATTATGCGTCATATTTTGACCAAAGTCAGAAATTTTATCGTTTTGCGTATTGAAAACGGCAAAAAATTATGGTAAAATATTAGCCGTGCCAAGCCACACACTCGGCTTCTATAAAAACGGAAAGGCTGTTTTATGAAATTACAGTACAAAGGCTTATATACGAGAGCCTCACTTATTCTTACGCTTGCGTATTTCGTGACTTTTCTCTCGTTCTATTTTGCGAACGTTCTTTACTCGGACAAGGCGTTTTTCGCGTACCTCTGGTACCTCGTACAGAAGACGACCTTCCTTCTTCTTCCGCTCATATCCGCGACGCTCGTTTTAATAGCGGACGCGTATCTCGGATTAAAGAGCGCGCTCGTAAAGCTCATACCTCTTTCGCTCGCAAAGCTGATATATTCCCTTCCTTATTATTATCTTTATTTCGTATACGATATTTACGATAGCGCGGAGGCAGCTTTCTTCGCTGTCGTTCAGGCTGCTTCGGAGGCGGTATTCCTCTACGTATTCACGCTTCTTATCTTCCTTTTGATGCGCGCTTTTCTCGGTGCGTTCAACAAGCGCGGCGAGTCCCGTGATATGCTTCTTGCAAAGAAGACTACTCTCAATTTTGCTGATCCCGTATCGCGCACGTTTGCCATCTCCTCCCTGCTTTGCTTCCTTTATTTCTTTACCGTAGAAATAATCGATACGGTATCGGTAATTTCAAGATATTCCGGAAGACTCAGGAGCGGTGAGATCGCTTATATGGTCTTCTCCTACTGCTTCGACGTGCTTCTTCTTGCGGTTCATTATTTCGCGATTTCCTTCATTAAGAATTATATCGCGGAATACAGAATAAGGAGCACTGACGAGGATTAAGGCAAAAAGCCGTCAAATTGCACGTTTTTTGTGCAAAGCAACAATGTTTTTCGAGTTATTTTTGCAACGTTCAAAACTTTTTTAAAAAAATCGCAAAAAAGTAAAAAAAACTCTTGCTTTTTTGAAAAGTATGTGATATAATAAGGAACGTTGATTTATGATTTAATAAAAAATTGAGATAAATCGCGCTGTTTTCAGCGTAATTTTTCAGGAGGTGCTAAAATGGCTAAGTGTAGTGTATGCGGTAAGGGCGTTGTTTTCGGACATAACGTTTCTCACTCTAACCGTAAGACAAACAGAACTTGGAAGCCTAACATTCGTAAGGTTAAGGCTGTTGTTAACGGAACAAACCAGACCGTTTCGGTTTGCTCTCGTTGCCTTCGCTCCGGTAAGGTTGAGCGCGCTTAATTACAAAAAGACTTCCGCTTATAAGAGCGGAAGTCTTTTTGCTATTGTAGACGAAAGAATATCCGAAGGATGTGCAAAGAGGCTTTCCGAGGACGGTTTCGAGATAATAAGACTCCCTCGCGACGAAAGACTCGGCGAAGCGGTCGCATCGCATACGGATATGCTTCTCTTTCGGCTCGGAAATACCGTAGTTGCCTCTCGCGAATATTTTGAGAAAAACGGTGAGATCTTTGACACCTTAAAGCGTGCGCTCGCACGTTTCGAATTTGTTTTATCGGACGAAGGGATCTCTCACGAGTATCCGCACGATGCGATATTCAATGCGCTAAGAATCGGTGAAAGGCTTTTCGCGAAAACGGACACCGTATCGCGCGAGATTTTAAGCTTAGCCGAGCGCGAGGGCATTTCCACCGTCAGCGTAAAGCAGGGATACCCTGCCTGCACGGCTCTTTCGGTAGACGGAAGACTCGTTATAACGGCAGACGAGGGACTCGCGAGGATCATGGAGAGCCACGGGATCAGAGTTTTGCGTATCAAGGACAGTGAGAGCATTCTGCTGCCGCCTTATAAAAACGGATTTATCGGCGGTACGGCAGGCGTTTTCGGTAATAAGGTGTATTTTATGGGAAATCTGCGCGCGCACCCATCATCGGATATCATCGAGCGCGAGCTTAACGCTCTCGGCTACGGGGCGGTATCACTTGATCCCTCGTCCGATTCACTCCTCGATCTTGGCGGTATAATGCTAATAAACACCGACGAGAACGGAAGGAGCACAAGTCCGAAAAATCCGAAAAGCGAATAACCTGCGTACATAAGAACGAGCGTTAACAGTGGGTGCATTCCAAGCTCCTTGCCGACTATTTTTGGCTCTATCGCCTGACGGACTACCGTGCCAACTCCCCAGAGTATCAAAAGCCCTATTCCAAGCTTAAGGCTTGAGCCAACCGTGAGGCAATATATTCCCCACGGAATAAGGACGATGCCAATGCCGAGAACCGGCAGAAGATCCAACACAGCTATGACGAAAGCCATAAGAACGGCATAGCTCACACCGAGCATCATAAGCCCTGCGAGCATCAGCAAAAAGGTTATAAGCATTATAAGTGCATAGGAGCGCACGTACTTGATCAATATCTTAAAAAAGCGTTCCTTAAAGCCTATAACCGTTCCGCGAAAGCGTTTTGGGAGCAGAGAAAGTAATCTTTCGTTTACATTTTCAAGATCTATCGAAAAATATACTACGGATATTACCGTCACAAGAACGAAGAGTAATATTCCCGGAACGGCACCGACTACGGCGGTCACGACGTTTGCGGCCCCCGATATAACGCCTGATGCGGCACCGAGAACGGTATCCGTTATTTTGGCTTGAAGCTCGGGATCGACACCGAATTTTTCGAAGAGCCTCTCTACCGGTGCGGTGAAATAAGATATAAATTTTCCGACTGCTCCGCTCTCGGAAAGACTCGAAAAGAGATACCACGTTTCAGTGGCAAGCCTGACTATACCGAACACGACTCCGCCTATCAGCGCGACGATGATAAGCACCGAAAGCGTGGGACGGACGATATTCCTTTTTATCCTCGTTCTTTCGGCTATGAAATCTGCAGGACGGCGCATCATCATTGCAACGCCCCAAGCGATAACAAAGGGCAGAAGCGCAGGCACGATATATTTTCCCACCGCTATCATAACGGCGGTGGCAAACAGAGAAAGGATACATATATCCCTATAAAGTGCAATTCTTTCTTTTTTCATAGCTCCCCCGATTTTATTTACTGTTATATATTTTATGAAGAAAAATATTTTTTAAACCAAAGGAGAAATAAAATGGTAATTTTTGAAATGGAAATGGGCGGCAAGATCGAGCTCGAGCTTTATCCCGAGTTTGCTCCCGAAACCGTTAAAAACTTTGAAAAGCTCGTTAGCGAGGGCTTCTACGACGGTCTCACCTTCCACAGAGTTATCCCCGGATTTATGATCCAGGGCGGCGATCCTCTCGGAAACGGAATGGGTGGCGCAGAGAAGAAGATCAAGGGTGAATTCGCTATCAACGGCTTCAAGCAGAACACTCTTAAGCATACTCGCGGCGTTCTTTCGATGGCAAGAGCATTCGATCCCAACTCTGCTTCCTCGCAGTTCTTCATTATGCACGCAGATGCACCCCACCTCGACGGCTCTTACGCTGCCTTCGGAAAGGTAGTTTCGGGAATCGAGGTAGTTGACGAGATCGCGGCTATCCCCACTGATTACAGTGACAGACCTAAGATAGCTGTAAGGATCAAGAAGGCTTATATTGCGTAATTCA
>JBGVKA010000119.1:0-2436 GCA_045129715.1 Eubacteriales bacterium
GATATCCTCCCGATATACAATGAGATCTGCATCTTGGCTGTGCTGTCAGGCATGGAGATCGATAAAGCAAAGAGAATGTACGCCGTGAAAACGGGCAAGGTGCTTCACCGCTTGGAGAAGCGTAAGCAAGAGTTCAAGAAAGCAAACGGCGGTAAGCTCCCGAACTTCTATTACTTCATCACAGGACAAGAAGAAAAGATCGAGAAAAATAATACCGCAACGCTGAACTGCCCGATGTCGATCATCTACGATTTCGTTACCAAATACGAGCCGTACAGATTACCGAAAAGAAAGGTGAAGCTCTCCGATCTCTTCACTCTTGATGAAAGCGACGGCGACAGCAACGACTACCATCGCAAGAAAAATATCATCGTCGCCGTGCAAAAAGCCGAAGAGGATATCCGCCATCTGCGTATCAGGGAAAGCAAAGCACTGGGCGATGCGAAAGTCATTCTTCGCGCCGAGATGCAAGCGATACTCAACGAATGCATGAATGTCGTCGCACGCAACGTAGCAAACGATCACGTTCTCGGATTGCTTCTGCGAGAGCTTGATTCTGGAGAGAAAAAAGAGATATCGCAAATCAAAAGCTTCCTCTTCGCCTGCCTTCTGTTCGAGAAGAACGGACGGCTTCTCTCAAAGGTGAAAACGCCCGAAGATTATCACTACACAGAGCTGAAGCTCGCAACCGATGAAAACGTTGCGCGTGGTGATATGCTTGAAGTCATCTACGGATACAACCATGTGATTGTTGTTGACGGCGATACCGTCTTGGGCGGCAACGGAAAAATTGAAATTGTCGATGGCAAAGTCATTTATTACGATGCTAACGGCAAAAGAGTTCCCATACCAATATTGGATTATTAAATCCTCAAACACACATGAGTGTCGAGAAAAATCTCGGCACTCTTTTTGTTTTCGGGGCTTGCCCCGAACCCCACTTGAAACTTTCTTGAAAGAAAGTTTCAAGACTTCAAAGAACTTTAAATTAAATATTATGGAGGTATATTATTGAAAAATTACAACTCAAAAAGAGATATTCCTGGCGAATACTTTCCAATGCCGAAAGCAATATTTCGTCTCGAGCTTGACGCAGGTGAGATAGCAGTCCTTGCGTTTCTTATGTACTGCGAGGATAGACAGACCTATCAATGTCATCCGAGTTATTCGACCATCGGAGAAGCCGTCGGTATGAGTAATAATACCGTAAGAAAATATGTACTCAGCCTTGAAAAGAAAGGCTTTATTTATACTGAACCGACCACAGTAAAGACTCGCGACGGTCGCGTTCATAACGGAAATCTACTCTATACGCTTCGTCCTCTCGGACCAATTGAAGAAGCGTATTTTGAAAAGAAAATGCGAGAGGCGCAGGCGCAAGTAAACTTCAAAAATGCGCTGAAGAAATACGAAAAGAAAGGAGGTAAACTTGATGAAGCAGTCAATGTATAAGAGTAAAGAGGAACTGCCTATGTTCCTCACCGTGATGGACGTGGCAAATCTGCTCGGCATCTCCCGTGCAAGTGCCTATGAGCTTGTGCGTGAGGATAACTTCCCGAAGCTGAAGATCGTTCAAGGACGAACTATTATTCCTCGTGACAGACTCCTTGAATGGCTCGATGATCAGACGAGATACGATGAACTTCCGAGGTGACGAGTATGATAAAATTAGATTATAATCAGGCTCGTAAGGTTCACAAGCTCATACGAAAAGAGTGTTGTAATTGCGTGGAAAATAATTGTGTTCTCATGGATGACGTGTGCGTACAACTCATAAGTCAGCATCACATCTACTGCAATTATTTTCTCCGCGCGGTGCTTCCGCTTGACAAAAATCTCTCTGCGGAATTACTCTCGGAGAACGCAAAGCGGTGCGAGGTGTGCGGAAAATATTTCACACCGAGGAACAACAGCCACAAGTATTGCGATAACTGTTCAGAGGTCAAGCGCAACGAATATATGAAAAACTATATGCGAGAAAAACGCATGAAGTGTTAACATTCAGAGCCGAAAAAGTCAAGGAAAATCAAGGACTTTTAGCTCGGTGTCGATAGGGGGTAGGCATATACGGTCTACCCCTTAATCTATCGCAAAATAGCACGGTGAGCGCAACAATAAGTGAACCGTGTACCACTTACTATTGGGGGCACTTGCGGTTTGCACTATGTTTAGGAAATATTCCGTTTCCGCTTGCGGAACGCAGTTGTTTAGACTGCGAGGAATATTTTGGGGCGGTGTCAAGTGAATGTCGATTTATCGCTATTTATACACACCGCCTAAGCCCACTATTTTTTTAGCAAGATAAAGAGGATAAGTAAATTCCAATTTGAAGGAGGCTATACTATGGCAGGCAATATTGTTACTTTTCTTGTAGGTGTTGTATGTATTGTTCTTGGAATTTCAAATATGCGAGGAAACATATCATCTCTTCATTCA
>JBGVKA010000120.1:0-6348 GCA_045129715.1 Eubacteriales bacterium
TCAGAGCGCAGAAGGCTGATTCCACATCAGACGATATACTCTTCCACGTTAAGAACCAGTACGACTTCACTATCGGCTTCGAGCAGGGTGATTACAAGGTTACCGCTTACGGTAAGCTTCCTCTCAGCTGCTATGACGAAGGAAACAACTTTGCTATTTTCGCTAACGGAGAATTCCTTGGCGGATACAAGACTTGGAAGTCTGTAACTCAGGCTGCGGCAGATATCTTCACCGCAGATAAGAACGAGGACGTTGCGATCCTTCTTCTTAACGACTATACCAACACCTCAGACCCTCTCGTAGGTCTTGCGGCAAATTACGCTAACGGAACACTTACTATCGACCTTGGAAAGAACACCTTCACAAGAAGCGATACGTTCCTTAACCTTTCCAGCGCCTCTGATCTTTCTAACGTCGCTCCCTCGAACATTATCGTTAAAAACGGTACTGTAAGAAGCGATAACGGTAAGCCCATTATCGACAACCAGATAACCAACAAGGATTATCCCGCAGAAAAGGTATGGAACATCACCTTTGAGGACGTTACAGTTGGATACGGCGCAAACGTTACAAGCTACAAGGGGCTCTTGTATCAAGCTTGGGTTAACGATGCAACCTCCGACGAGACTCAGCTCGGCACAAAGGTAAATCTCGCATTCAACGTATGTACATTTGACCTTAAGACCAACGTGCCCACCGAGGCAGTAACGCTCTTCGCTCTTAAGGACGACCACAGCGGCATAGACAAGGTTGACGTTGCGCTTAAGATAAAGGGCGGAAAGATCCTTGCTAACCAGACGGATCTTGCAAAGCTTACATTCTACACCCTTAACTCCGGAAGCGACAGTATCACGCTTGTTGCTGACAGCAAGGGCGCATACACCAAGCTTATAACCGACTCCACTCCCGTAGATACTGCGCACTATGCACAGTCCTTCCCCACCGCAGACGGAAACAGATACTTCGTTGAGGTTTCCGATGACGGAACCGAATCTATCTACGAGCTTCAGAGCCTTACCGTTAAGGGAGAGAACGTTTCTATAACGATAAGCCTCGGCACTAACAATGCTAACGCTAAATATCTCTCGGCTGTGGACTATCCCTTCGTAGTTGGAGATCAGACCGGTAAATTCTCCGGCGCATTTGCTTACCTTTTAGGAAATAACGGTGGATCGAGTGCTACCGGTAACGCTATTCACAGCGTTGTACTTAAGAAAAACAGTGACGGTAAGTACGAGACAACCGGAAACTCCGCGTACATACTCATGCGTGCAGATTACACCATGAAGGATTCCGGCTCCTCTGATGAGAAAAACGATAACCTTTCTCAGAACCGCGGAAGTGTAACGCTCGATATGTGCGGACACACTATATACACGGATGCTAACTTTACGAGCGAAAGCATTTTTGATTCCACTATCAAATCTTGGGATGGTACTAATGACGGCGTACAGTATTTCCCCTCCTCCTTCACCGTTAAAAACGGAGCGTTTAAGACATATAAGACGTACGTTATACGCTTTAAGGCGAACAACTCCAACGCAGATATCACAAACAAGCTTATGTCCTGGACCTTCGAAAACGTTGAGTTCGGACTTGTTAAGGGTGCTACCGTTGCAGGATTCTTCCACGTTAAGAATGCGAGCGTCAAGGACAGTGCAGTTATGGCACCCCTTAACCTTACCATCAGCGACTGTACCTTTGATATAAAGACGAACACCTCGTCTGCAGATCCCTTCTACATATTCAAGACTAATTTTGCAGATACCGGTAGAATCAAGGCTACCGTTAAGGTAAACGGCTGTACCGTTTTGGCAAACTCCTTTGATAAGGTAACTCTCAGCAACTTTATTTATAAAAACGGAGCAACCTTCACCATTGCTCCCGGCAGTGACGGAAAATATCTTTCCATTCTCATGCCCAAAACTGCAAGCACAAGCAAGCTTGACGGACTTACCTTCCAGACCGAGAAGGGTACCGAGCTTACCTTTGCAAAGGTAACCGATGCTACCACTGCTACCTACTCCTTCTGCATTGAAACTAAGTACGGATACGTTCCCGCAGAGTATGAGGACGCACAGAAGTACCCCTTCTTCGTATTCAAGAAGAACGGAACCTTCGTTGGTGCTTATGCCGACTGGGCTATCGATGCTAAGGCAAGTGCACTTCACGCTTCTAAGGCAGAAGGCTCTGTAGTACTTCTCAGACGCAACTTTACCTATAGCGCAAGTCAGTATAACAACCTTAGCCAGACCTACAGCGTTACTATCGACCTTAACGGCTTCGAGCTTAAGACCACCAACGCGGCTCTCTTCATGGCTCAGAAGAAGAACGAATGGGAAACCAAGGTTACCGTTATCAACGGTGACATTGTCGTAGCAGGTCAGAGACCCGTTGTAAGAATGGATACCGGTGCATCGTTCTCCGGTAAGTACGGCTTCGTATTCGAATTCAAGAACGTTAACTTCAAGCTTCCCGAAGAAGCTACGAAGACAAATAACTTTATCTGCTGGAGTAGCTACGGAGACGGTGATCCTGAACAGTACTGCAACTTCACCTTCACCGATTGTGTATTTGATCTTTCTAATGCAACTCAGGCGTTCAACATCTTCGACGTAAGCGAAAATCGTGCCAACGTTAAGGTTGTTGTTAACGGCGGTAAGATAATTACCTCCTCCTACGGCGTAGTGCTTTGGAAGAATTACGAAAGCGATCCCGCTGACGTTACTGCAAATGCAAACTCTTCCCTCACCTTCGGTAAGAACGAGAGCGGTAACTACACAGTACTCGTTGTTCCCGTTGGAGCTACTCTTCCCGTAACGACCGTCAACGGCGGTGCTCTTACCTTCGTTAAGACCGATGACGACGGAACCAATGCTACCTACACTCTCATAGCTCAGAGCTTTGGCGCATTCTCGCCCAAGACGAGCGTAACTCTCGCAACTGAGCTCGTTTACAACGTATACGTTCCCGTAAGCACTGCTCTTAAGTCCTTCACCGTTGACGGTAAGACCTACGCGGATGCTCCCATCGTTACTCTTGAGGACGGAAAACAGTACTACCACGTTGCTATTGCTCTTCCCTCTGCTGAGGCGGCGAGAAGCATCGTGCTTAAGGCAACCGTGACCGTCGATGAAAACGACTATACCGGAACCTGGACGATGAACGTTCCCAAGTACTCCGCAAAGGTTATCGCAGAGGGCAGCGACGTTGAAAAGACTCTTGCAAAGGATCTTCTTGCATACGTTAAGGCGGCTTACAACTACTTCGCAGATTATAATACCGCAGAGGAGATCGCAAGAGTTAACGCTCTTATCGATTCAATTCTCGGCACTTACACTGCGGCTCCCACCGTGAGCGGTGTTACCGCAAAGGATAACGCAGGTATAGTTACCGACGTTACTCTTAACCTCGACTACAAGCCTACCATCCGATTCTACGTAACTAATACCGACGTTGAGTTCAAGATCGGAAACACTACTCTTAAGACGGTTAAGGATGCGGACGGCAAGTACGTTGAGCTTGACGTATACGCTTACGCACTCGCTGAGACCATCACCTTCGGTGACGGCGGAAGCTACCACATCTCCGATTTCCTTACTAAGTCCGAAGGCGAGACTTACGAGAATCTCGTAGCTTGCTTCGTTAAGTACGTTGAATCGGCAGCCGATTACAGAGCGTCTGTAATTGGTAAGTGATAATCGAGCAAAGTCGAGTCGACAAGCTTGCTTGTCAGCGAGGCGGCGAAGATTGCTCCGCGAGCGTTTTGCTCTTGCAAAACAAAGTGCGAAGCACCGCCTTGTAAAAGGCGAGCTCGCAAGGAGTAATAGTAAAGAAGTGAGGTTAGAAAAGGAAATGAAGAATTATATTAACCCTGAAATCGAGGTCGTAGAGATCAATACCTCTGACGTGCTTACTACGTCTCCGGGTACCGAAACTCCTTGGTACGAGGAGAATGACGGAAGCTGGGAGATTAGCGCAAAGGCTTAAGGCTTTGCGCAGTGAGATCCATTTCGGTGAAATGGAATAAATTCAAACAAGTTTGGATGAAATCTGCAAAAGGCAGATGAGATCCTGCTTCGCAGGATTAATAAAAAACGAAGGGGCTTAGCCGAGAAATCGGCTAAGCCCTTTTATGCTTTGTTATAGCTTTAAAATTTGTGCTTGCGGAAAAATCGATAAGGTGTATCAAACTCCTTTATCGTTCAACGCTCTTTGAGTTTTAAACACTCTTGGTGACATACCCGTGTGCATTTTGAAGAACTTTGAGAATGTATAAATGTCGGTGAAATTCAGGTGCTCGGAAATTTTTGTGACCGATGCGTTTGGATCGGATAATTCCGCCCTAGCGTATTCAAGACGCTTTTGGTTATAGTATGCAATTACGGTTATGCCGTATCGCGTCTTGAATTTTTTTGATATTGTGAACTTGTTTATTTCGTAAAGCGCAGAGATTTCTTCAAGTGTTATTATACGCTCAAACCCTGCATCGATATAATCCTTAACTACCTCGCAGTAGTCTATTTTATCCTTTATTTTGGTTATTCCGAGCTCCTCGTGTATGAGATTGAGAAGCTTGGTCATTTTTATCTCGATGACGTACGAATTGTTCTTCTTTAAAGCGTCCTTTATTCCGGTCCAACAATTCACGTATTCATCAAAATTTTGCGGTCTGAATATCAGCGGCAAATCGTATTTTTCGTATATATTTTTCTGTAGATATATTTTTCTGTAAGAGGGAAGAGTTTCCGGCGGTAAAGAAGATGAGATGTTTCTCTTACGGCTCATCTCGGTGTATTCGGTATCAAAATCTACGAAAAGCTGAACTATATTTTTGGCTATAGTATAGCTATGCGGCTCGTTCGGTGGAATAAAAATTACGTCCCCCTTGGATATTTCATAATGGGTGTCATTAAACGTTAATATTCCTTTGCCATCTACAATAATGTTGATCTGATACGCAACGAGCCATCTTGTAGGAAGCTCGCTGGGAGATGTAACTTTCTTTTCGCCTGCTTGACGAACGTAGGGATTCAAGGATTTGAAATCCATAAATGATATGATTCCTTTCGATCAAGTGTCAATAAGTATTGTCGGTTTTGTCAATAATTTCTATCTTTTTTGCCAATAATTTCTATTGTAAAAAATTGTGCCGTATTATAGAATTATTATAGCAAAGCCTGTCTATAAAGTCAATATTTGCATGTGTTTTATTGGATTTTTTGTAGGCTATAAATCTTTTTTTGAAAGGAAAAGAAGAAATGAAAAGCAAAAGACTGATATCCGTTCTCGTTTGCGCGCTCCTTCTCTTTACGGCAATTTTTGCCACGAGCAGCTTCGGTGCTGAGAGCTCGGTGAGTGACGGACTTAAAATTCCAAAGCAGGATGATTCGGTATACGATCTCGTATCGAGCGTTGCTCTTGATTATCCTGCGGAGCAGTACAAGGCAACAAAAAAGCTTGAGTCTGTTCCCGAGACTGTAGAGGCGTGGGTGTTCTATCCCTCAACTCTTGGAGGAAAGGCGGCAGGTCCCGTTATCGGAAATTATTATTCGGACGGAAAGTACGGCGAGTCTTTTATTAACTTTGAGATTCACACAAGCGGAGCGCCTCGTATTTGGTGCTCAGATGAATTTGCGTACAATCTTTACGATATAGTATTTGACGGTGCGCGCGTTCCTGTTGATACGTGGACTCACGTGACCTTTGTATATGATAACGAAAGTGGAGTTGCATCATGCTATATCAACGGTCAGCTTAAGGAGCAGAAATTCTTCTATCCCGAGCTTCCCGATAGCACGACTCATTTCCCATTCGTTCTCGGTGGAGATCAGCGTACTGCTAACGGTGGCTACTTCAAGGGCGAGCTTAAGGACGTTGCCGTCTTCTCCGATGCCCGCACCGCAGAGGAGGTCGCCTCCGATTACGTTAACGTTCCGTACAATACTGAGGATCTTCTTTGCTATTACGACGTTGACTCATCGGATAAGGGTAACAACATAAAGGATGAAACCGGAAACGGCTACGATCTCACTTACAGCAAAACCTGGCTCAGCGAGGCTGAGATGGAAGAGGTCCGCAAGGGATACGGTGACTTCAAGGCAGACTATTCGTTTGCAGTTTTCGGTGATACTCAGAGGATCACCGAGGATTACCCAAATCTTCTTGCTCCCATGTATCAATGGGTGGTTGACAATAAGGACTCCAAAAACATTGTTTACTCCATAGGTCTTGGATATATAACCGACGATAACGGTTATGATAAGAAGTATTCCAAGGATAAAGATGGCAATCGGGTTCTTGATGCAAACGGTACTTACACAGAGTGGGATATTGCCGAAGCTGCTA
>JBGVKA010000121.1:0-9553 GCA_045129715.1 Eubacteriales bacterium
ACGGTGGGTAACACTAAGAGCTAAAGATATTATATTACATTTAATAAGGTAAATCAATATCTAATTTTAAGATAAAAACTGTCCTAAATTAATATTTCATTTTTTTGGTGTGCGCAATTGTACAATATGCTCAAAAACAACGTTGCTTTTTGACAAAAAGCGTTTTTAAAAAAGTGCAATTTGCCTAAAGCGTGAAATATAAAAAAATTTTAAATTTTTAAAAAAATATTTTTTCCTCTCTTTTTCCCCTACTTTTTGCGGGCGCAACGCCGTTTTTTTGATAAAGATCGGAGAAAATACACGCTTTTCAAGGAGCCCGTTGTAACGCCAAAAAAACAAAAAGGACCGCTTGGCAAAGCTACCAAAAGCAGTCCTTTTATTAAATCAATTCTGTAAAGCGGTTGAGGTGAAGCTCAGAGCCTCGGCTCTAAAGCCGTCGGTGATCGCAAGCTTCTCTCCGTCCGTCATAACGGCTTTACCCGTCATCAATTTTTCAAGAGCCTTTTCTATCGTTTTTATGCACTCGGAAACGGTTTCGTTTTCAACGTAGAGATCAAAGAGAGTCGCATACTCGGTGAGCTTCTCAAAGTCCGAAACGTTGTTTTTAACGCGCTTTTTAAGAGTTTCCTTCTGCTTCTCGCTCGGCGTGCTGATCGCATCTCTTTTTAAGAGTCTTTGCTCCGCCTCGGCAAGAGAGGTATAAACGTAGATGGCGAATACGGGCATATCAAGTCTTTTCTTAAGCGACTCAACTCCGTAATAATCAAGCACTAAAATAGGATTTTTATTCATATCCCATATGCGCTCAAACTCGGACTTGCGAGTGCCGTAGAAATTTCCGCCGTACTCGGTGTGCTCAAGCATATCACCGTTGGCAACGGATTGCAAAAACTCATCTTTTTGTAAATAAATGTACTCATTATCCCTACCGTCACCGCGTTTTTCACGGGTTGTGGCAGAGCGGCTCATTTCAAGATTTCCAAGAGAGTCTATCAATCCGTCTGCAATGGTGGTCTTGCCGGCACCGGAGGGGCCGGCTATGATTATTGCATATTTATTCATTGATTATGCCTTAGGGATAAGCTTTTCCTTGCCACCCATATAAGGTCTGAGTGCCACGGGAATATTAACGCTTCCGTCGTCGTTGAGGTTGTTTTCAAGGAACGCGATAAGCATACGGGGAGGAGCTACAACGGTGTTGTTAAGAGTGTGAGCAAGGTAGATCTTTCCGTCTGCACCCTTAACTCTGATCTTAAGGCGTCTTGCCTGAGCATCACCGAGGTTGGAGCAAGAGCCTACCTCGAAGTACTTCTTCTGTCTGGGGGACCACGCCTCAACGTCACAGGACTTGACCTTGAGGTCAGCCAGGTCACCGGAGCAGCACTCAAGAGTTCTTACGGGAATATCGAGAGTTCTGAAGAGGTCAACGGTGTTCTGCCAAAGCTTGTTGAACCATTCGGGCGACTCCTCGGGCTTACAAACTACGATCATTTCCTGCTTTTCAAACTGGTGGATTCTGTATACTCCTCTTTCCTCAATACCGTGAGCACCCTTCTCCTTTCTGAAGCAAGGAGAATAAGAGGTAAGAGTGTAAGGAAGCTCGGGCTCGGGGATGATCTGATCGATGAACTTACCGATCATAGAGTGCTCGGAGGTACCGATGAGGTAAAGGTCCTCGCCCTCTATCTTATACATCATTGCATCCATCTCTGCAAAGGACATAACGCCGGTAACGACGCCTGCGCGGATCATATAGGGAGGAATGCAATAGGTGAAGCCACGGTCGATCATAAAGTCTCTTGCATAAGAGATAACCGCGGAATGAAGTCTTGCGATATCACCCATAAGGTAGTAGAAGCCGTTACCTGCAACGCGTCTTGCGCTGTCAAGGTCGATACCTGCAAATCTCTCCATGATCTCGGTGTGATAAGGAATCTCAAATTCGGGAACAACGGGCTCGCCGTAACGCTCAACCTCAACGTTCTCACTGTCATCCTTTCCTACGGGAACGGTGGGATCGATGATGTTGGGAATGGTCATCATTATCTTCTGAACCTTCTCGTTGAGCTCTGCCTCCTCAGTCTCAAGAGCGGCAAGCTCTGCTGCCTGCTCGAAAACGAGCTTCTTAGCCTCCTCTGCCTCTGCGAACTTCTTCTGTCCCATAAGAGCACCTATGGACTTGGAAACCTTATTACGATTTGCGCGAAGATCGTCAGCACGCTTCTTGGATGCTCTGAGCTCCTCGTCAAGAGCTATTACCTCGTCAACGAGGGGAAGCTTGGAATCCTGGAATTTCTTCTTTATGTTCTCACGAACCGCATCGGGATTCTCTCTCAAAAATTTAATGTCGATCATTTTGATATCTCCTTGGGTTGATTGTAAAAATATTATACACAATATTTTACACCATACCTTTAAAAAATTCAAGTGTTTTTTCATATTTTCCTTATATTTATTAAATTGCGCTTGAAAATGACGGCACTTTATGGTAGAATAATAAAAAAACCACAGGAGGCAGTTATGTTTACCTTTAATAACGATGCCACCCTCGTCGATCTCGGCGGAGGTATCAAGAGAAAAATTCTTTCACACGGCGAGCAAATGATGGCTGTGGAGGTTCACTTTGAGGTCGGTGCCGTCGGTGCTATGCACACTCATCCGCACGTTCAGATAAGCTACGTTCTTGAGGGAGAATTCGAAGCCACGATAGGCGCAGAGACCAAGATCATTTCAAAGGGTGACACCTATTATACCCTTCCCGACGTTCCCCACGGTGTCGTTTGTCTCAAAAAGGGCGTGCTCCTCGATATTTTTACGCCCGAAAGACAGGATTTTTTGAAATAAGGCTTGATTTTTGCAAAAAAATGTTGTATAATTATGTAGTTTGAAAAATAATTATTAACTAAGGAGTTTTACTATGTTAGTTTCCGCAAAAGAAATGCTCTCTAAGGCAAGAGCAGGTCACTACGCTGTAGGTCAGTTCAACATCAACAATCTTGAATGGGCTAAGGCTATTTTGCTTACCGCTGAGGAGATGAAATCCCCCGTTATTCTCGGTGTTTCCGAGGGCGCGGGCAAATATATGTGCGGTTATGAGACCATCGTAGGTATGGTTAACGGAATGATCAAGGGACTCGGCATCACCGTTCCCGTTGCTCTTCACCTTGACCACGGTAGCTACGAGGGTGCTTACAAGTGCATCGAGGCAGGCTTCTCCTCCGTAATGTTCGACGGTTCTCACTACCCCATCGACGAAAACATCGCTAAGACCAAGGAGCTCGTTGAGGTTTGTAACTCTAAGGGCCTTTCTCTTGAGGCTGAGGTTGGTGCTATCGGCGGTGAGGAAGACGGCGTTATCGGTAGCGGTGAGGTTGCAGATCCCAAGGAATGCAAGATGATTGCAGATCTCGGAGTTACTATGCTTGCTGCAGGTATCGGTAATATCCACGGTAAGTATCCTGCAAACTGGGCAGGTCTTCGTTTCGACGTTCTTGAGTCCATCAGCAACGAGGTTGGTGCTGATATGCCTCTCGTTCTTCACGGTGGTACCGGTATCCCCGCAGATATGATCAAGACCGCTATCTCTCTTGGAGTTTCCAAGATCAACGTTAACACCGAGTGCCAGCTCGCTTTCGCTGCTGCTACCCGTAAGTACGTTGAAGAGGGTAAGGATCTTTCCGGTAAGGGCTTCGATCCCAGAAAGCTTCTCGCTCCCGGCGTTGAGGCTATCAAGGCTACCGTTAAGGAAAAGATCGAGCTCTTCGGCTCCGCTAACAAGGCGTAATTTCCATTTTATATAAAAAGCGATACGGGGTGTGCCTCTTCGGTGTGCCCCGTATCGCTTTTTTCATTCGGATACATTTAAAACCTTCCGTTTGGTACCATCGTGGTACAAAACATAGAAAAATCAGGAGAAATTGTGTTTTTTGTGGTAGTTTATCAAAAAAACGACGATAGCATATTACGGGCGTTCAAAAGGTGCCACAGCGTGCGTTCGTCGTTTTTTAGTCATAAATTTTATCGCGATGTCTTAGACGGAACGTGTCGGGTTAACGTTTACAATTCCCTATCAAACCGTGCGTGTAAGCTCGCCTGCGATATCGGTCTCCATCTTCACCTTGATCTCGTCCGTAGAATATCCCTTACTGAAGAGATAGTAAAGCTTTGCTACCGCCGCCTCGGTCGTCATATCAAATCCACTGACGGCACCTGCCTCAAGAAGCTCGGCACTCGCGGCATAGGCTCCGAGAGAAACAGTTCCGACGGGACACTGAGAGCAGACGGTGATCACCGCTCCTGCGGCAAACGCCGCTCTGATTATAGGAAGAAGCGCGTTTCCGTCACCGGGAATATTTCCCGCTCCGAAGGTCTCAAGAACGACGCCCTTAAGCTTCTCCGTCATCACCGCGTCAAAGAGGCTGAAATTAATTCCCGGGAATATCTTAAGAACTCCTATCGGAACCTCGGAGAACGGAACGAAATTAAACTCGCCCACGCTCTTCTTCTTTTTGACGGTGGGATAATATTTGATGTTTATACCCGCTTCGGCAAGGCGCGGGAAATTTGGCGAATCAAACGCCATAAGTCCGTCTGCGGACATTTTCGTTGAGCGGTTGCCTCTTAAGAGTCTGCCACCGAAATAGAGGCATACCTCACGCACCTCTCCTGCCGCGGCAATTATCATGGAGGTTATGAGATTATCTCTACCGTCACTGCGTATCTCACAGAGGGGGATCTGCGAGCCGGTTATAACTACGGGCTTATTAAGATTTTCAAGCATAAACGAAAGCGAGGATGCGGTATAAGCCATAGTGTCTGTTCCGTGAAGAATAACGAAGCCGTCATATCCGTCGTAAAGCTCGGCGATCGTGCTTCCTATTCTGTTCCACTCGTTGACGGACATATTGGATGAGTCAAGAAGCGGGGACATCTCGTAAAGCTCAAACTCAGGCATTCCGTTGACGTAGAGATCGGGAATAGCCTCAAGTCTTTCCTTCAAGTATCCTCTTTTAGTGACGTATCCGCGCTCGCTCCTGGTCATACCGATGGTACCGCCTGCGTGGATAAGACATATTTTTTTATTGGTCATTTAATTTCACCTATCCGAAATTATTTGCTTTTATAATACACCTTTTCGGATGAAAAATCAAGGGGTTGAAAATTATTTTTATCTCTTGTGAATATTTTCTCAAAAATCTGCAAAGAGTTTACTCGCGACACGTCGCAGAAAAACTCAGAATCAAAGGTGTATAAATTTATGAAACAGGCAGTTTTACACGCGTTTTGTATACTATTGTGTACATTATGCATAATTTTCATCCCCACCGAAGCCGAGGCGGCTATATACGAGGATACGATACGGCTACATATACTTGCTCCGTCCGACAGCGTCGAGGATCAGACGCTTAAGCTCGAGATACGCGACAGAGTGCTCGAAAAATACGGATATACACTAAATGAAAGCAAAGACGTAATGGACGCGCAAAGGGTACTTTTATGCAGTGCGGACGAGATACGAAGAGATGTTGACGCTTGGATACGAGAGATGGGCTATTCCTACACCTCGGAGGTAACACTCGGTGAGGAATGGTACGAAACGCGCGAATACACATCCTTCGTGCTGCCTGCAGGAGAATACCTATCCCTTAAGATCACCATAGGTGCGGGTGCGGGACAGAATTGGTGGTGCGTAATGTATCCTCCGATGTGCCTTGAGGCATCGGTAAAAAACGAGTGTGACTATACCGCAGAGGAGAAGACCTTGATCAAAAACGACGAGTACCGTGTGAAGTTTAAGCTCCTTGAGGTAAGCTCCGAGCTATTCAAAAGGCGAAAGTGACGGTATCTTGAAGGGTTCGAAACGGCAATTCCCGGGCGGTGCGCGAGGGCACGTATCGGACTATGAGAGTTAGATCTCAAGTCCGATTTTTCCTTAATTCTCGGAAAATCAATGCTTTTGGAAGAAAAAACGGTTTTATTTTTAAAAAACGGTTGATTTAAGAAAAAAACTGTGATAAAATACTCTACGAAGATTTTACGCTTGATCACACAATGAAAGGAGAGGCTATGGGCGAAAAGAATCAAACCAAGACGATCGCGGACAACAGGAAAGCGAGACACGATTATTTCGTTATCGAAAGCTTTGAGGCAGGCGTTGAGCTTTTCGGAACAGAGGTCAAGTCTCTGCGCGCCGGCGGTGTCAACCTTAAGGACTCGTACTGCGAGATCGACAAGGGCGAGCTTTTTGCGCTCGGAGTACATATCAGTCCCTACGAGCAGGGCAATATATTCAACAAGGACCCTCTCCGTCCCAAGAAGCTTCTTATGCACAAAAGAGAGATAATGCGCCTTGCAGGTCTCGTTTCACGCGAGGGATACACGCTCGTTCCCCTCTCGCTTTATTTCAAGGGCTCGTACGTTAAGCTTGCGCTCGGTCTTTGCAAGGGTAAAAAGCTCTACGATAAGCGCGACGATATCGCAAAGCGCGATGCAAACAGAGTTATCGAAAGACAGATGAAGGACAAATATTAATAAAAACGGATACCAAGCATCAAATTTGGCTTGATATCCGTTTTTTGTATTGTAAAGATTAAAATATAGAAATCCAAGCTTGTATCAGGTAAAAAATTATTTATCCTGATCCTCGCCCGAAAGAATTCTTCTCATAAGCTCCGAGAAGCCTGCTTCGGCTTCCCCAAAGCCCTTATCGTTATCAAAGTAGTAATCGTAGTAGTAATTCTCTACCCCGTCGTCAGCGGCGTTGCCGTAGACGGATCTTCTCATTCTGTCTCCGCCGCGCACGAGAAGAGTCTTTGCCTTACCGCCGGTAGCGTTTACGTACTTTACGATCTCCTTGGGCTCGCGGATATGAACGAAGAGTATCTCCTCGTCTGTCGTGAGGAAATTCTCATACTGAGCCTTTGCCCAATTCGTAGGATAATCGTTATAAGCCGCGCAAAGCTCCTTGAGATCGGCAAGGAATTTACGGGAGCGGTCGTCCTTTCTTCCGTCCCAGCCTGCCTCGGCGGCAAGCTCCTTGATGGGCGTTATGGTGGATATATTTCTCACCTTAAAATGCTTTGCAGCAAGATTGCAGAGCGTGTCCTTTCCGACACCGCCTCTTCCGTTTATTACGATAGTTACCTTATTCATACAGTCTCCAATAAAAAGAGCCGAGCTATTCAAGGCTCAAGCCCATCTGAGTTTTTTACTGCCACGTCACGAGTCATTGCGTGCAGATCAGTTTTACTATGTAATTTTACCATAGTTTTATTTTTTTGTCAACAAGTTCGTGCTTTTCTCTTTACTTTTTTAAATTTTTATGTTATTATATATTTTGTATTAATATACTTTGAAAACGAAAGGATTTTTTCATTATGGAAAAGAAATATTTCGGTTCGCTCCCCACGGGCGAAGAAATCTATCTCTACACTCTTAAGAGCGAGGACGCACTCGTTAACATTATGACCAGAGGTGCTACCATCGTTAACTTCGTAGCATACGGCACGGATATCGTTGCAGGCTTCGATACGCTTGAGACCTATCTTAACGAAACCTCTCACCAGGGTGCTATCATCGGAAGAGTTGCAAACAGAGTTGCAAACGGTCAGTTCACTATGGACGGCAAGACCTATAACCTTCCCAAGAACGATCACGGCGTTTGCTGTCTTCACGGCGGAGACGGTTTCGACCACAAGGTTTGGGACGTTACCGATTATAACGGTACCTCTATAACCCTTACTTATCACTCCGCAGACGGTGAGGAAGGCTTCCCCTCTGCTCTTGACGTTAAGGTTACTTATACTCTTGAGGGTGCATCTCTTCTTATAGATTACGTTGCAATCCCCGACGGTAAGACTCCTATCGCACTTACCAACCACGCATATTTCAACCTCAACGGTATCGGTGGAACCATCGAGGAGCACACCGCGGTAATTTACGCTGACAAGTACACCGAGGTTGACGATAATCTCATCCCCAACGGTGAAAGACCCAGCGTTGTAGGAACTCCCTTCGATTTCACCACTCCTCACACCATCGGTGAGCGTTGCGGTAAGGACTTCATCGGTTACGACCACAACTTCGTTCTTTCTCCCACCGTTAAGAAGACCGTCGTAGGAAAGGAGCTTGATCTCATTGCAGAGGTTGCGGGCGAGAAGCTTGCTATGGACGTTTACACCGATCAGCCCGGCGTTCAGTTCTATATCGGAAACTTCCTTGGAAACGGTCCCGATTTCAGAAACAACACCAAGCAGGTATTCCACGGTGCATTCTGCCTTGAGACTCAGACAGAGCCCGATTGTATCAATCACGGTATCGGATTCTACGACAAGGGCGAGGTTTATACTCACTCCACCGTTTACGCGGTTAAGAAGATTTGATCAGTCTCAGATTTTTCGGAACGGGCGGTCTCGGAGCGGCGCGTATAAGAAACAAGCTATCGAAGGACTACAGAAGATTTTCCACCCTGCTTATCGATGAGAAAATACTTATCGATCCCTCGGAGGATATCTTTGAATTTGTGGAGACCTTTATGCTCTCGGGAATTCTCGATGAGGTGGGCGACGTTTTTATAACGCATTCGCACCTTGACAGCTTCTCCGCTTCTGCCATTGAAGCTCTTGCAAACAAAAGAAAAATAAGAGTCTATGCCTCAGAAACGCTGAAGGGGGAGATATCCTCCATCGAAAACGTTGAATTTATAGAAATAAATCCGTTTTCTCTTCAGAAGATAGGCATCTTTTCCGTGCTCGCGCTCCCCGCAAATCACGCGACGGACATCCCCTGCGAGTCGGCTCTCAATTTTCTTATAGAAGCTCAGGGCAAAAGCATTTTTTACGGTATTGACGGTGCTTTTATCGATGCAGACGCATTTCGCGTGCTGAAGGAAATAAAGCTCGACGTTGCTATCTTAGATTTCGCGCTCGGTCTTTCGGGTTACTCCCACGAGTCCGCAAATCACAACAATTTAAGCTCCGCGCTCACCGTAAGGGAGATACTTCTCGCTTCGGGCGTTGCATCGGACAGCACTAAATTTATATTATCACACATTCCCTCGGGAAAGAAAAATCCAACGCACGACGAGTTGCGTGAGGCTCTCTCCGAGCTTTCCTTCACGCCTGCATATGACGGATATTTCCTTGGGGTTTAGCGAAAGGGCAAAAAATGAAAATTTACGACGAACTCGTTGCCAGAGGTCTTATTGCTCAGGTAACGGACGAAGATGAAATCAAGGAGCTCGTTAACAACGGTAAGGCTACCTTCTACATTGGCTTTGATCCCACTGCAGATAGCCTTCACGTTGGTCACTTTATGGCTCTTTGCCTTATGAAGAGACTCCAGATGGCAGGAAACAAGCCCATCGTTCTTATCGGTGGCGGAACCGGATACATCGGAGATCCCTCGGGACGTACGGATATGCGTTCTATGATGACTCCCGAGACTATTCAGCACAACTGCGATTGCTTCAAGAAGCAGATGGAGAAATTCATCGAATTCGGTGAGGACAAGGCGGTTATGGTAAACAATGCGGACTGGCTTTTAGGTCTTAACT
>JBGVKA010000122.1:0-4723 GCA_045129715.1 Eubacteriales bacterium
GTCTCTTCTCTATCCAAAACCGCGTTTTTACACGAGCGGCTAACGTCACGGTAGGAATTGAATTTCACCTTAAAGTAAATAAATTCGCGAGCCTTAGCTCCGACTATCTCCTCGCCCTTTTTATTACAGGGCACGACGGTCTTTCTGACTTCCATATTCGCCTCCAAACATATAAAATAAGTACTGTAAGAATTATATCACCCTTTCCAAGACAAATCAAGGCTTTTCGGGTAATTAAAGGAGATAATTTGCCATTTTAGAAGGACGCGTACGCTCCGCTTTTTTGATTAATAAAAAGTGCGGTGCAAAAGTTGTTTATTTTGCACAAACGATATTTAAAATAATGATTTAAAGACTCAAAAGGCATTGACAATTTATTTAAAGAATGATATATTCGACTTGTAAATATTACATTAAGCTAAAAGCTTAATATACGAAACTGCGAGGTATAAATTATGGCTATATCCGAAAGAATGCAAACGCTCTTTGAGCGTTCGAGAAAGGTTGCTATTGCGCCTCCGAGAAACACGTTTAATAAGGATCTGCACTCCGCGGCTCTCGGTATATATAAGGACCTTCCCACGTGGGAAAAGCAGGCTCGCGCAATGGCTTACGCCATTACCAATCAGCCTATCTATATCGAGGATTACGATAAAATAATCGGAAGAGTTTATTATTTCAACGATATCCCTCCCGAAGAAACCGATCCCGATTTTGATTTCAACCAGCAGCCTAAGGCTAATGCAGAGAAAAACGACCTTGAATACGCGGAGCTTTGCCGTTATCAGCTTGCGACCTACGGTGCTCCCGGTCACATCGCGTGGGATTGGAACGCACTTTTGCGCCGCGGTACTACGGGACTTAAGGAAAGATGCAACGACGGTCTTTTGCGCCACGTGGGTGACGAGGAGGCGGAGCATTTTTACAAGGGCGTTCTCATAATCGTGGAGGCTCTTGAGGGGTGGAACGACAAGCACGTAGAAAAGCTTATCGAAATGGGCAAGACCGAGGAGGCGGAGATCTGCAAGAGAGTTCCCCGCCATCCCGCAAGAAGCTTCAGAGAGGCTGTGCAGTGCTTCTTCATGCAATTCATCATCGTTATGAAGGAAAACCCCTACGGTGGAAACAGTCCCGGACGACTTGATTATTATCTCTGGCCTTTTCTTGAAAAAGACCTCAAGGAAGGCGTTATCACAATGGAAGAGGCTGAGGAGCTTTGCGAGGAGCTCTTCGTACGTATAGACGAAAGACTTTACCGCCGCGATACCTGGGGCGAGAGTGTCGTTCTCGGTGGCTCGCATCCTAACGGAACCTCTGCGGTAAATCCCCTCACCTACGCTATGATACGTGCGTATATGAAATACGATATCATACATCCTCTTCTCTACGGTAGAGTGCCGAACGATCCGCCTAAGGAATACGTTGATATCCTTACCGATTACGTTATAAACGGCAGAAACCGCGCTCAGATCATATCCGACGATGCGGCAATAAAGGCACTCGTTAAGAACGGTGTCAGCGAGACCGATGCAGCCGATTATTACTGTGGCGGTTGCATGGAGATCGGCGTTCAAGGAAGAACGAGTGATTTCCTCTTCACAGGCTACCAGAACATTGCGAAGATGCTTGAGCTCAGTATGACGGGCGGTTACTGTCTTATGAACAAAAAGCACCTCGACTACGTCAAAAGCGAGCCTCTCACCTCGTTTGATACATTTGAAGACTTCTACGCATCCTTTATCTCCAACGTTGAGAAATGGCTCATAAGAAACCTCAAGTATCAGGATATGCTCAGTGCACACGTAGAGAAAAAGCGTCCCGCTTACCTCATTTCCTCGATGGTTGACGATTGTCTTGCAAGAGGAAGAAATATGCACGGTGGCGGTGCAAGATACCACGACTACGGCTCGGCTCTCGTTGCCGTTCCGAACACTGCGGATTCTCTCACCGCGATCAAGGTTGCGGTATACGATAAGAAATATTGTACCGCAGAAGAGCTTCTTGAGGCATTAAAGGCTAATTTCGTAGGCTACGAGGCACTTCAGGCAAAGCTTCTTTCAATTCCCAAGTACGGTCAGGAGGACAAGGAGGCAGACGGTATGTGCGCCCGCCTTACTACCGATCTCAACCGTATTTACGGCTCATACGTTAACCGCTTTGGCGGAAACGGAAAGCTCGTTATGCTTACGTTCGTGTGGGCACCTACGGCGGGCGGTATCCTTGGTGCAACTCCCGACGGAAGACTTGCCGGTGTTCCTATCGCGCACTCTATGACACCTCAATCCATGGCTATGACGAAGGGCGTTACCGCGGCAATGAACTCCTGCACCTCTCTTCCCTTCGAGCTCTTTAACGGTGGCGCATCTACTATGTGGGATCTTGATCCCTCGTTTGCTACACCGGAAATAGTTTCCTCGCTCTTTATGACCTTCTTCGAGCAGGGCGGACAGATATTCCAGGGTAATATGACGGACGTTGAGGAGCTTCTTAAGGCTCGCGAAAATCCAAGTCAGTACAATCATCTTATAGTGCGCGTCGGCGGTTATTCCTCAAGATTTGTAAGGCTATCTCCTGAGCTTCAAGACGAGATCATAAACAGAGTCAGACATAATTGTTAAGGCGCGACAAAAACAACGTAATTTTACGTTGAATTTCTTCCTAAATAACAGAGGACGAAGATCAAAAATCTTCGTCCTCTGTTATTTACTTTTCTCCTAACGAAGCGCAAAAACTCGGTAGGCTTCATTAAGGGTAATTTATCTTTAGGAGCTTCGGTTACATAGTTGCACGATTCCGCTGAATTGAACGGCCGTGAAACACTTGAATTTAATCGTTCTTAATTCTCCGCAGGCCAACCGTAAGCGGTAAGAGGATTTGACGAATTACCGTTCACCTGAACTGCTTGGCAGATAACCTTAAATTCAAGCTTCTTGTTAGAAAACTCATTTCCCATTTCGGTCGAGAAGGTTATCTCGTCGAAAAGAGCGGGAGTAATAGTGTTAGGATTGATCTTTGTTCATAACCTTTTTCATCGTCATTTTCTCATTTCTAAGATTTTTGGGCGTTTCCGAAAGTGTATAAGCACTTAGTTCGACGTCGTATATGAGTTGCCTTTCGGCTTTACTCCGATTTTGGTTGGGGCTCTTCCCCATCTTCATTTTTCTCGGCATTGCTCGACTCTTCGGGGGTCTCTACCGTCGCCTCTGACACGGGAGCCGCCTCTTCCGACGAGCCCGTAAAGAACGTACTGAAAATCAAAATAGCGCAGGCAATAAGAGCCAAGTAACGTCCGGGAGGATTTTGCACAAAGCTCGTAATAAATCCGAGATACGGAATAACAAACAATGGCTTACCAATAACGTTCGATGAAGCAAGATTTCCAACTCCGAGAGTTCCATCAAGCGTATATCCCGATGGATCGGAATCGTTCTTGTTATTTATTCCATAGGTTGTATACATTATGATCGGATATCCTTTGTCGTCCATCGCTACCTGCGGATCACCGTTCTCATCAAGCACGAGCTCTCCGTATTGGTTCTTTATATAAGCAGGGCCAACGACCTCATATATCCTATGCGTAACCTTAGTTCCCTTTTTATCGACAACGTAAGTAACCGTATCCCCCACCTCAAGCGAGCACGCCTCCTCGGGAGATATCTTTTTAGCGTAGATCATCGAGCCCGTTTTAATGTCAGGCTCCATCGATCCCGAAAGAACGATATACGGCTCCATTCCGAAAATTCGGACTCCGACTAACAGCAGCACGAACAAAATGAATACGCCCAACGCAACGTACGAAAGCACGTTCATTATCTTCTTGAGTTTTTCCATTTATTTTACCTGTTTTTACATTTTTTACAACAAAACATCTCTTTTTCCTTTTTTTACCATTAAAATACTTAAAAAGAGCAGAATATTACTTTTCAAAATAAATTGTAGCACAATTCAACAATAAAATCAAGTATAAAAGCATAATAAATGAAAAATTTGACATTTATTTTTAAACTATCTCCTATATGCTTTACGGTTAGCTTTTTGCAATTACCGAAGCACGCCGCACGAAAGAACCGTGCGGCGTGCAAATTTATTAAATTTTGAAAATGTCAAAACAGTGTCATCGCCTGTAAATGCTTTAAGAATTAGCCCGGCTGATAGAGTATGTTTCCGTTAAGATATTTGCGGCAGGGATCGTTCTCTGCAACCTCGCCCTTGATGATAAGATTCTCAAACACGCCGTGTCCGCCCTCAACGCCTTCGCGAAGAACGATGTTCTCTGCCTCTTTACCCCTGAAGCCTACCTTTGCATTCATCACGAGTCCGTTGAATTTTCCTTGCGCCTCAAAGCCTACGTGACACTTTTCTCTCGGACTGTACCAATAAGCAACACAGCTATCGTAACGGTTATAAAGCACCCTATTTGACATATAGAAGCCGGTGGCAAAATGGTCACTGTAGCAGGTATCATACCAATTATCACCGGTGTTATCAAAGAAGCCACAGCTATGCTCGTAATCCGTGTAATTGCAAGTATATAGCGGGTGGATATTACGCATTATATTTCCCGATCCGAGAAGCTTGACACCTATAAAAACGTCCGAAATGCGCATATTAGTTAGCGAATTGTCAAGTGCATCAATGAGAACGCCTATAGAATCGGGCGCACCGTTACCCACTATATTGACCTGGAATATATCGGCATCCGAAGAAAAGCTATTAGCTCCGG
>JBGVKA010000123.1:0-5319 GCA_045129715.1 Eubacteriales bacterium
AGCCGACGGCAAGTGCGGATACTGTATACTGCCCTTTGAGGAGCGTTCATCGGTAAGAATACCCACAATTTCGGCACTCGTCTCGGATCTCGATCTCAAGATCGTTGCAATAACTCCCGTTTTCGGATTTGAGGGAAACGCGGATATGAAATACGCTCTGATCGGCAGAAGCTTCAAGATACCCGAGCGCGACGAGCTTACCGACAGGTATTTTGAGATAACCGTACCTAAAGAGACTGTCAGTCTGAGTGAGCTTCTGACGGTGTCCGAGACGTTTGGTGAGAGCGTATATAAAATCGATACGGCACTTTCCGATGGGGAAGACGGCTCGTATTACACGGTAATATTTAAGGACGGCGGAGATTCGTTTTTGAATCTGTGCGTATATCTCTCGCTCTTCGCGGAGGAATATACACCCGTCGGAATATACAAAAATATAGAATAAAATGAGGAATTGATATGACGAAGCATATTGAATACAAGACTCGCGGCACGTGCTCGAGAATGGTAATACTCGATATCGAGGACGGAGTGGTTACGGATTGCTCCTTCGTTGGCGGATGCGCGGGAAACACGGCAGGCGTTGCTTCCTTGGTAAAGGGTATGAAGACCGAGGACGTCGTGGCTAAGCTCAAGGGAATAAAGTGCGGCTTCAAGCCCACCTCTTGCCCCGATCAGCTTGCAAGAGCAATAGAGGAAGCATTAGAAAACGCTTCCGAAGGAAATAATTAAGTTAGGTAATTTTTTTGGAGGTTTTATGAACTACAGCACTTATAACTATGAATATCAGAAATGGCTTCTTTCGAAGCATATGACCGATGAAGAGAAGGACGAGCTTTTCTCAATCGTTGCGGACGATGAAACGAAGAAGCTCCGTTTCTCCAACTCGATGGATTTCGGAACTGCAGGCTTGCGCTCGACTATGTATATGGGTACCGCTTGTATGAACCGCTTCACCGTGGCACAGACCACTCGCGGAATAGCCGCACTCGTTAAAGAGGCAGGCGGCGAGGAGAGAGGCGTTGCTATAGCGTACGATTCGAGAAATCATTCCGAGGAGTTTGCAAGGGTGAGTGCTTCAGTTCTCGCTTCCGAGGGAATAAAGGTATATATCTTCAATAGCTTGAGACCTACCCCCGAGCTTTCTTACGCAGTAAGACATTTTGGTGCGCTTGCGGGCATCAATATCACCGCATCGCATAACCCGAAGGAGTATAACGGATACAAGGCTTACTGGGAGGACGGTGCCCAGATCAATCCCGATCAGGCGAAGATCGTTTCCGCAGAGCGCGAGAAGTTTGACGTTCTCGATATGAAGGGAACCGATTTCTTTGACGAGGGCGTAGAGACGGGACTTATAACCGTTCTTGACGAGAGCTTTGACGAATATTATCTCAAGGCGGTCATGGATACCGCTATAAATGCAAGTCTCGTTAGCGAGGCAGAGGATCTCAAGGTCGTCTATACCCCTCTTCACGGTGCAGGCTACAGACTCGTTC
This sequence comes from Eubacteriales bacterium, assembly GCA_045129715.1. GTDB lineage: Bacteria > Bacillota > Clostridia > Oscillospirales > CAG-272 > UBA1740. The sequence continues at coordinate 1,500 of JBGVKA010000123.1, forward strand.
CCGAGATCTTCGGAAGAATGGGACTTAAGAATCTTTACACCGTTGATTCTCAGATGACTCCCGACGGAGATTTCCCGACGGTAGCAAAGCCCAATCCCGAGTATGCCAACGTATTTACCGACGGTATCAGAATAGCAAACGAGGTAGGCTCCGATCTCGTTATCGCAACCGATCCCGATTCCGACAGAGTCGGCGTTATGGCAAGAGCCTCCGACGGAGAGTTCAAGACCATCACCGGAAACCAGATGGGTGCTCTTCTTCTCGATTACGTTATAGCGCAAAAGCGTGCTCTCGGTACTCTTAAGGACAATGCTTTCGCAGTAAAGAGCATCGTTTCCACCAATATGGCGTACAAGATAGCAGAGGTTCAGGGCGTTAAGCTTTACGACGTATACACCGGCTTCAAGTTTATCGGTGAGGTTATAAAGGATTACGAGGCGCAGGGCGAGGCGGATGCATTCCTTCTCGGCTTTGAGGAAAGCTACGGCTACCTTCTCGGCTCCTATGCAAGAGATAAGGACGCGGTAGAGGCATCTATGATGATCCTCGAGATGACCGCTTACTATAAGAAGAATAATATGACTCTTATCGATGCTCTCGATAAGCTCTACGAGACGTACGGCTTCTACGGTGAGCGTACTATCGACATATATATGGAAGGCCTTGACGGAATAGAGAAGCGCAAGAGAGTAATGCAGGCTCTTCGCGACAGTATTCCTGAGCAGTTCGGCGGTGTTAAGGTTGCCGAGGCGCGTGACTACAAGGCGTGCCTTATCAAGAATCTTTACGACGGTAGCATCACCGAAACCGGACTTCAGCCCTCCGACGTGCTCTATTACGTTCTTGAGAACGGTGACAAGATAGTCGTTCGTCCCTCAGGCACCGAGCCCAAGATCAAGATCTACCTCCTCGCGCATGCGGACGATAAGGCTTCGCTTGACACCAAGATCGAGGCTTACGAATCCGACGCCAAGAGCATAGCAGAGGTTTAATATTAAAAGCTCGCCTCAGAATGCGAGTGCTCTAAAAAACTCACTTAAGCCCGACGGCTAATTCTAATGAAACGGAAAAAGAAAAGTGACTGGAAAACAGAATCATATAAGAAATTTCTCCATCATCGCGCATATAGACCACGGAAAGTCCACGCTTGCGGATAGAATTCTTGAAAAAACGAGAACCGTTGCCGTACGCGATATGGAGGAGCAGATACTTGACAATATGGATCTCGAGAGGGAAAGAGGAATAACCATCAAGGCTCGCGCGGTAAAGCTCAACTATACCTCAAACAGCGGTGATGATTACGAGTTTAACCTCATAGACACTCCCGGCCACGTCGACTTCGGATACGAGGTATCGCGTTCGCTCAAGGCGTGCGAGGGTGCCTTGCTCGTCGTTGATGCAACGCAGGGCGTTGAGGCGCAGACTCTTGCGAACGCTTACCTTGCTATCGATAACAACCTTGAGATCCTCCCCGTAATCAATAAAATAGACCTTGCGAGCGCGGATATCGAGGGTTCAAGACGTGAGATCGAGGATATTATCGGTATTCCCGCAGAGGATTGCCCCGCGATTTCGGCTAAGAACGGTCTTAATATTGAGGACGTTCTTGAAAAAATAATAACCGAAATACCTGCCCCCGAGGGAGATCCCGACGCACCTCTTAAGGCGTTGGTCTTCGATTCGCATTACGATCCCTATCTCGGAGTCGTAGTTTATATAAGGATCTTCGACGGTGAGATAAAGGCCGGTGATAAGGTCAAGCTTATGTCTGCAGGCGGAGTATTTGACGTTACCGAGGTTGGAACGATGCAGCCCTTCGGACTCAAGAAATGCGATTCGCTTTCCGTCGGAGACGTTGGATATTTCACGGCGGCGATCAAAAACATAAGTGATACCAAGGTCGGTGATACCGTTACCGGAGTTGATAGGCCTGCTGACGAGGCTCTCGACGGCTTCCGCGAGGTTCACCCCATGGTTTATTCGGGTATTTATCCTGCCGACGGTGCAAGATACGGTGATCTTCGTGATGCACTTGAAAAGCTCCAGCTTAACGATGCGGCTCTCGTATTTGAGCCTGAGACCTCCGTTGCGCTCGGATTCGGATTCCGCTGCGGCTTCCTCGGACTTCTTCATATGGAAATAATCGAGGAGAGACTTGAGAGAGAATTCAATCTCGATCTTATCACGACCGCTCCGTCGGTTATATATAAGGTCTTGCTCAAGAGCGGAGAGGAGCTTCTTATCGATAACCCCTCGAAGTTCCCGACTCCCGACGATATCGATACCGCCTACGAGCCCATAATGAAGGCGTCCATAATTTCGCCCTCCGAGTATATAGGCGGCATTATGGAGCTTTGTCAGGACAGACGAGGCACGTTTATCGATATGAAATATATTGATACCGAAAGAGTTGAGATCCACTACGAGCTGCCTCTCAACGAAATAATATACGATTTCTTCGACGCGCTCAAGAGCAGATCGAAGGGATACGCTTCTCTTGACTACGAGCTTAAGGACTATCAGTCGTCGAAGCTTGTAAAGCTTGATTTTATGCTCAACGGCGAGGTGGTGGACGCGCTTTCGTTCATCGTCTTTGAGGAGAGAGCGTACGGCAGAGCGAGAAAAATAGCAGAGAAGCTCAAGGAAAACATTCCGCGCCAGCTCTTTGAAATTCCCATTCAGGCGGCAATAGGCTCGAAGATCATAGCGCGTGAGACCGTAAAGGCAATGCGTAAGGACGTTTTGGCTAAGTGCTACGGCGGTGATATCACGCGTAAAAAGAAGCTTCTTGAGAAGCAAAAAGAGGGTAAGAAAAAGATGCGTAAGCTCGGAAGCGTTGAGGTTACTCCCGAGGCGTTTATGGCGGTTCTTAAGCTCGACGATGGAAACTAAGCCGATAGGGATCTATATTCACGTGCCCTTCTGTAAGCGGAAATGCAATTATTGTGATTTCTGCTCCGAGGCGGCGAGTGAAGAAAAGATCGGGCGTTACGTTGACGCTCTCTGTAATGAGATAAATAGATTCGCCGGCGAGCGAAGAATCGATGCGGATACCGTTTTCTTCGGAGGCGGAACACCGTCGGTGCTGGACACAACGCACTTTGAAAGAATAATGAATACCGTTCGCGATAGCTTCAATATCGTAGACGGTGCAGAGATAACCGTCGAGGTGAATCCGGGCACTGTTACCGAAGAAAAGGCGCGTGCCTACAAAAAATGCGGTGTGAACAGAATAAGCATCGGCGTTCAGTCGATCCACGAAAACGAGCTTCGCGCATTGGGGAGGATACACGGTTACGGTGATTTTCTGAACACTGTAAACATTTTCAGAGCCGTGGGCATTGGTAATCTGAGCGCAGATCTTATGTACGGAATTCCCGAGCAGACTGTAGCGTCCTTTAAAGAGACCTTGGAGGCAATAGTACAGCTTGGTCTCTCTCACGTCTCGTGCTACGGTCTTATCGTTGAGGAGGGCACGCCGTTCTACTCGATGCGAGATAAGCTCCCCCTGCCGACCGAGGACGAGGAATGCGAAATGTACCTCTTGGCGCATAACGTCCTCACAGATTCCGGATTCAGGCACTACGAGATATCGAATTACGCGAGGGAAGAAAAGCTTTCGCGCCACAATCTTAAGTATTGGCGCACCGAGGAATACGTTGGATTCGGACTCTCCGCGCATTCGTATTACGAAGGTAAACGCTTTTACAATACCTCGGATTTCGCTGAATATTTCACCCTTGACAGTGCAAAATACCGTATGGAAGAATCCGAAACGTGCGGTATAGATCCCTTCGAATACGTAATGCTTGCGCTACGC
>JBGVKA010000124.1:0-2166 GCA_045129715.1 Eubacteriales bacterium
CGTGAGCTTGGCGTTAGGGGTGGTTAACTCGCGGTAGACCATATCTGCGTCGATCGACGGAATGCCGTATTTTGAGAAGATCTTACATACGGTGCTTTTTCCGCTTCCGCTGTTACCGCAAAGACCAATGATGATCATAGCATATACCTCACGATAGACGGTGTAATAAAAATAAATAATTATTCATATTATTATACAATAAAACTATCGCAAATGTCAAGTTTTGTATATATAAATTATTTTTTTCTTTTAAATTTAACGTAGTATTCGTTTTTTATGGAGGATATATGAACGAAAAGCATTTGTTAACGAAGGATTTTTTTGCTTCTGCAAACACCTATTACGGATTCAGATCTTATTTTGCGGACGTTTTTGATTCGCGAAGATTTGATAGAATTTACGTTTTGAAGGGTGGGCCCGGAACAGGAAAAAGCACGCTGTTGAAAAAGATCGGAAACGAAGCCTTAAAAATGAATACTTCTCTCGAGCGGTTCGTATGCTCCTCGGATTTGGGATCGCTTGACGGAGTTATAATAGAGCGAGAAAACAAGCGCGTTGCCTTGCTTGACGGTACCGCACCTCACGAGCGAGATGCGGTGCTTGTGGGAGCGGTAGATGTGCTCGTAAATCTTGCCGAAGGTATAGATATAAATAGAATACGGGAAAGAAAAGACGAGATCGTTGAATTGAACGACAAGAAATCGCACGCCTATAAAAAAGCATACGAGAAATTGCAGAAAAGTTCCATTTTTTATACTAATATTAAGGCAGAAATCTCAAACGCTTTTGATTTCAAAGCTTGTGTGACGGCTTGCGAAACGGTATTTTCCGGTCTTGATATAGGGGGTGAGAGTGCTTGCGGCACTCGCCTTTTGAGCTCTTTTTCAAAGTGTGGGCGCGCGTTTTTGAATAGTACTGCGCAAGCGGTATCACACCGTATCGGTGTTCGCGGAATATACGGCAGTGAGTGTATTTTCTTGACTATGCTCTCTGAGCTTTTGTCCGAAAAAGGAATCCCTTACGTTAAGATCGTATCAGCACTCGATCCCACGCAAACAGAAGGAATATATTTCACTGACAACGATACTATGATAGTAGCCGATAACACGGACGGTGCCGATATTGACACACGGGAGCTTTTACCGATAAATGAAAAAAGAGCCTTTTTCGATGGAATAAAAGCACTTGAGGTTGGTATGAAGCTTTATGAGGAGGAGTCGCGCTATGCGTTTGAGGAGGCCTCGAAATATCATTTTGAGCTTGAGAAAATATACGGCGGTGCGATAGATTTCAGTGTGATCGATGCGAAATACGGGTATCTTTTGGAAAGCGTGTCTAAAATATTTTTATAATTGTTGACAATAAAGGTTTTTTATGATAATATATTAAAAGTGAAAACACCCGTGGTGAAAATCACACGGGTGTTTTTTCTAATCAAAGTGCCTTTACGATCGCTTCGGTATCGCTTGCAATAACGAGCTCCTCGTTGGTGGGGATCATGTAGATCGCAACCGCAGAGTCGTCTGCAGAAAGCTTAACGGGAGTCGAAGAATGATGGAAGGTGTTTCTTTCCTTATCAAGCTTGATTCCGAGATATTCGAGATCCTTGAGCGAGTTCTCGCGGATATAGGGTGAGTGCTCACCGATACCTGCGGTGAATACGATAGCGTTGATACCGCCCATCGATGCACTGTAGGATCCTATGAACTTCTTGATCTGGTAGCAGAGCATATCGCAAACGAGCTTTGCTCTTTCGTTGCCTGCGAACATTGCATTCTCTACGTCACGAGAATCGGAGCCAACTCCACTGATTCCCTCGAATCCGCACTTCTTGTTCATGTAAGTGTCCATTTCCTTGGGAGTGTAACCCTTCTTTTCCATGATGAACGGAACGATTGCAGGGTCGATAGCTCCGCAACGGGTTCCCATGAGGATACCGTCAAGAGGAGTGAAGCCCATGGAGGTGTCTACGCACTTACCGTCTTTAACTGCGGTTATAGAGGAACCGTTACCGATATGACAGGTAACGATCTTAGTTCCTTCTGCGTTACCGCCCATAAGCTTGATCATTTCACCGCTTACGTATCTGTGAGAGGTTCCGTGTGCACCGTAACGACGGATGCCGTAATCCTCATACATATCGTAGGAGATACCGTAAAGGAATAC